>NZ_JBHXFJ010000025.1:0-99573 GCF_042722465.1 Streptomyces sp. NPDC127098 | reverse complement strand
ACCGCGTCCGGCGCTCCGCGCTCGTACTCGGAGCGGGCGGAAAGGGCGGGCGGGTGGGGAAAATGCCCCGGGCGTCAAACATCCTTCGGGTCGCGGCTCTCCAGCTCCGTGGTGAGCGTCTGCTGGAGGCGTTCCTGGGAGTCCCGCAGGCTGCCGGCCACCGCGTTCAACTCGCGGAGGATCAGTGTGAGTTGTCGTTCGAGGTGGCGTTCGGGTGGTTCGTTGCCGGGGGTGAGGCGGGACCACCAGCGGGTGCGGAGGTAGGCGTCCACGGCGTCCGGCACGTCGTGCCGGACGGCGCGGGAGAGCTTGTAGACGTCGTCCGGGTTGGTGGTGAGTTCGTCGGCGACCCAGCCGGGGTCGAGCAGCGCGGTCAGCAGTTCGTCGAGTTCGGCGAGTGTGCCGGCCGCCGTCGGCGGCGCGTCGAAGGCGTCCAGATAGCTCCGCAGCGCCGTGAAGTCGGCGCGGATCGAGGCGAGTTCGGACGTCTCGGAGATCGGCGGCGGCGCCGCGCGGTCCGGTGGGGCGAGCAGTGCGCCCGCCCCGTAGAGTCCGCCCACCACGACCGGCCAGAGCGCGCCGGCCTGGCCGGCCAGCGTGAGCGCCAGGCCGGCCAGGCCGCAGACGCAGCCGGTCAGGTTCTTGCGGGACTCCAGGTACCTCAGCGCTCTACTGGTAGCCACGGATCTCCTGGAACGCCTGATCGAGCGAGCCCTCCACGGCGTCGAAGAGCCGGCCGCCGGTCCGCTCCGCGATGCCCTCGAGTTCCCCGCGGTCCGAGTCCCCGAACTGCACCGTGAACACCGGCACCGTCCGTAGCGCGGGCGGCAGCGTCTCGTGGAAGTCGGCGAAGCCGTCCGCGCCGATCGAGTCGCCGTTCTCGCCGTCCGTCATCAGCACGATGGACGTGAACGCGTCCTCGGTGTCCTCCTCGGCCAGCAGCCGGTAGGCCTCGATCAGGCTCAGGTAGATCGCCGTGTCGCCCTCCGCCCGCAGCCCTTCGACGCCCTCCCTGATCCGGCCCAACCCCGGCTCGGGGTCGGCCGGTTCGACGGTGTACGTGTCGACGGAGACCACCTGCCCGGCGAACGGCATCAGCGTCACCCGCTCCCGCTCCCTGAACCGCTCGCCCGCGCCCGCGCCGCCGGTGCCGGTGAGCCGGCCAAGCGCGGCCCGCAGCGACTCGATCCGCTCGCCCTCCATCGAGCCCGAGGTGTCCAGCACGTACACGGTGCGCGACGGTCGGCGCAGCTCGTTGTCGAACGCGTCGAGCAGCCCGTCCGCGACCGCGAGCGTGCCGGGGTAGGGGAGTTCGCGCCGCTGTCCCTCCGGGATGGCCGCGGCCGGCGCGACGCCGCCGGCGACCGGGCGGCGCAGCGTCTCCTCGGTCAGTGTTCGCTGCGCCTCCGGGCCGCGCAGGTGCTCGGTGAGCGCCCGCAGCCCGTCGCGGGCCTCGGGCGAGGCGGAGGTGAGCGTCGTCAGCGGGTAGCGCGCCGTCACCACGCCGTCGAGCGGGCGGACGACCGTCAGCTCGGCGGTGCCGTCCCGTACCAACGACAGCAGCACCGACTCGTAGTTGATCAGCGCGTCGACGTCCGTCCGGCCGGCGAAGGCGGTCGCCAGCCAGCCCGAGGACCCCGAGGTGAGCCGCTGACCCGTGAAGAACTCCCGCAGCCGCTCGGCGCTGCCGGTGACGTCCGCCTCGGTGAGCGCCGCCTCGGCGCCGGACAGCGCCGAGGTGACCGAGATCAGCGCGCTGTAGCCGGAGTTGGAGCGGGTCGGGTCGGTCATGCCGAACGTCAGCTCGCCGGCGGCCGCCGCCGCGTGCACCTGCGCCCAGGTGACCTCCTCCGGGTTCCAGCCGAGCCGTTCGACCACCTCGGTCCTGATGCCGAGCGCGACCGGGGAGGTCATCACGGAGGTCTCGGTCAGGATCCGGTCGGCCGCCTCGGGCCGCAGCCGCAGGTAGTCGTTGGTGGCCAGCCAGAGCGCGTCGTACTCCTCGGCCTCGCCCGAGGCGACGAGCCGGGTGGCGTCCAGCGTGCCCGACCAGGTGATCTCGACCCCGACCCCGGTCTCCTCCTGGGCCCGCGCCAACACGTCCTCGGTGTCGGCGAGTTCGCTGCTCGCGAGGATCCGCACGACGGAGCCTTCCCCGCCGTCTGGGCCGTCTGGTCCTTCCGGGTTGTCGGAGCAGGCGGCGGCGGTGAGCGCGACGGCCGCCAGCAGCGCGGCGAGCCTGCCCCTCATCTCCGTCTCCCTTCGCCGTGCGCCGCGTCCCGCTCCCGGGAGCGTTCGAGCTGCGCCGAGGCGTCGGCCAGCTCGCCGGACAGGGCCCGCACCGTGGCCGCCATCGACTCGGTGGCCTGCGCCTTGTAGGTGTCGATCGCGTCCAGCGTGCGGTAGATCTGCTGGAACGCGGCCCGCAGCGTCTCGACGCCGACCGCCGGGTCGGCGGCGATGCGCTGGATCTCGCCGCTCTGGGTGGCCAGCATGTCGGCGTTGGCCCGCACCAGGTCCTCGGTCGTCGAGCGCAACGCGTTGACCTGCTCGGTGACCCGGCGCTGATTCTCCAGCGCGGCGGAGAGTATCACGCCGATCCGCAGCGCCGACACGGTGGTGGTGGCTGCCCGCTCCACGCCCTTGACCAGCTCGTCGTTGTTGCGCCTGACCACGTCCATGGCCAGGTATCCCTGGGCGCAGACGGCGAGTTGGGTCAGCAGGTCCTGGTGTTTCTGCCGGACCGGGAAGAGCACGTCGGCCCGCATCGCCGCCGCCCGCTCCGGGGCGGTCGTCTCCAAGGCGTCGACGCGGCGCTGGAGTTCGGTGTCCAGCGCCTCGGTGAGCACCGCGTACTCCTGGAGCTTGCCCATGGTGTCCCAGAGCCTGGACCGCTCGGTGTGCAGGGCCGCGCTGTCCCGGCGCAGCTCGTCCTGGCCGGAGCGGAGCGAATGCACGATCTTCTGGAGCGTGCCCTGCGCGGAGGCGTAACGGGCCAGGTGGTCGCGGAAGCGGTTGCCGCCGGGCAGCCTGGACAGCAGCCGGCGAACCCCGCCGGTGGTGGCGTCACGCGGTTCCAGGTCCTCGACGGTGCGGCGGAGTTCGACCAGCGAGCCGGCGACCCGGGACTGGGCGTCGCCCGCCTCCCCGCCGGCGCCCCTGGAGAGCGAGCGGACGCTGCGGTCCAGCATCCGGTTGGACTGCGCCGCGGCGGCCCGCATCTCCTCGCCGCCGAGGGCCGTCACCTCGCCCACCCGGGTGGCGAACTCCGGGGAGCGACTGTCGAGTTCGGTGAGCGAGTCGATGTAGGCGGCGGCTCGGCGGGCCAATTCCTCGCGGGCGGCGGCGTCGATCGGGACGAGTCCCGACGCCTGCTCCGCCTTCACCTCGGGCACCGGTTCCGGTGGGGTGAGGATCAGCGGGGTGTCCTGCCTCGGGGGATTCAGCTCCATGGTCAGCTCCCTTCGGTGCGCCCGGTGGCGCGCTCCGCCAGCTCCCGCAGCACGTCGGAGGTCGGCGGCGGAGCCTGCCTGACCCCGGCGAGGCCGGCGTTGAGGTGGGCGGCGTGCGCGCCGGCCGCCTCGGTGAACTCGGCGGTGGCGCCCTGTGGCCGGAAGCCGTGCCGCACCGCGAGCTGCCGCAACTCCGGGTCCTCGGTGAGCAGTCGGCCGAACTCCTGGCCGGCGTCCGTGACGGGCACCAGGGTGTGGTCGCTGGAGACCGTGGTGTCCGGGTAGAGCACCACCACGTCGCCCGGGTCCTGGTCGGCCAGCAGCAACGAGGCGATCTGCGACTCGTAGGCGAGCACCAGCGGGTTGCCGATGCCGCTGACGAAGTCCCGGAACGGGCCGTCGGAGCTGGGTTGTTGGGTGCCCTGCACCTGGACCAGGGTCCGCAGCAGGGGCGTCACGCGCTCCACGCCCGCCGGGTCGGCCACCACGGTGCCGTCGTTGGCGACGTAGGAGGCGGCGGCCAGGTAGAGGGCGCCGGAGTTGGAGGTCAGCGGGTCGGTGCTGGACACGTACAGCGCGCCGGCAAGACCGTCCGCGGGTTCCGCGCCCGGCAGGTCCCCCCAGGCCACCCCGTTCTCGATCGCGTTCAGCAGGCCGCTCATCGACAGCAGGCCGCGGTGCTCGTCCTCCAGGGTGGCCAGGCCCTCGGCGGCCAGCACCTCGGCCGCCGCGCCACGCGCCAGCACCACGAGCGGCGAGTAGAACGGCCGCAGCGGCGCGCCCGGCGAGCCGGCCCGCGCGGCCAACTCCTGGGCGGGGCCCTGGCTGGACGGGAAGGCGAAGTCGTAGCCTTCGAGGTCGACGTCGTCCATGGCCCAGGACCCGACCGAGTCGGTTCCGACCTCGTACCCGCGCTCGGCCAGGACGTCGATCACCTCGGGGTCGGCGAAGAACTCGGCCTTCTCCGACCCGATCACGCCACGCACCGTCGTCGTGGCCGTTCCCCCGTCGTCACGTCCCTGGACGAGGGCGACGCCGACGCCCCCGAGCAGCAGCGCGGCGAGGACGATCCCCCATATTCGTCGCACGGTCGAAGCGTCCTCACAACACGCCACGCACACACGGCGGTTGGGTGTCCGCCAGATGTCGGGGTGATGTCGACGCGGGGGTTGACTGTTCGCCGGTGCGCGCTTTTCTTGAATGACGTGCACCTGCCACTTTGAATCGTGAGCGATTCCGAGCGAGAGGGCAACTCCGGTGACCTCATCCCTGCTCCGCCGCCTCGCGGCCGTAGCCGCCCTGGCCGCCCTGGCGCTGGCCGCGCCGGCCCCCGCCATCGCCGCACCCGCCCCACCACCGGTCGCGAGCGAGCAGTCGACCGCCGCCACCATCACCTGGCGCCTTGAACGCGCCGCCAACCCCACCGCCGACCAACAGGACGCCTACAACCGCATCACCAGCGCCATGAACGCGGCCGTGGCCCGCTACAACGCGCTCAGCGGCGGCCTCGGCAAGGACATCACCGTCCGCTACGACCCGAGCGTCCCGACCGCCGACGGCAACATCAACGGCACGATCCGCTTCGGCGCCAACCGCTCCTACATGAGCGAGCGCACCGCCCTCCACGAGATCGCCCACACCATCGGCGTCGGCACCAGCTCTGGCTGGAGCCGCCTCGGCGGCAGCGGCACCTGGACCGGCGCCCAGGCCACCGCGCTGGTCCGCCAGTACGACGGCTCCAGCGCCCGCATCTCCACCGGCGGCGGCCACTTCTGGCCGTACGGCCTCAACTACGACAACGAGTGGTCGACCACCAACGCCGACCGCCACGTCCGCATCGTCGCGGCGATGGTCGCCGACGGCCTGTAGGCCCTGTCCGGGCTCGGGCCGCCCGGCCCGAGCCCGACAACCGATCCACCACGAGCCACAACGATCGGTTGTACCCGCCTACGATCGACCGGTGGACAGCGAGGCACTGCGATCGTTCGTCCGGGCGGCCGAGCTCGGACAGTTGCGCCCTGCGGCCGAGGAGTCGGGCGTGACCCAGCAGGCGGTCTCCAAGCGGATCGCCGCCCTGGAGCGCGAGTTGGGCGTCCGGCTGTTCGCCCGCACCGCGCGCGGGGTCGAGTTGACGCTCGACGGCCAGGCGTTCCTCCCGCACGCGCGGAGTATCGTCGCGGGCGTCGAGCGTGCCGTCGCGGCCGTCCGGCCCGGCGCGCGGGCCCTGCGGATCGACGTGCTCGGCCGGCGCAGCGCGCAGGCCGTCGTGCTGCACGACTACTGGCGGTCGCGGCCCGGGACCGACCTCGACGTGGTGACCCTCCGGGTCGACGACCCGCGCGTGGCGGCCGCCGCCGTCGCGGCGGGCGACGTCGACGCCTCGTTCCGCACCGTCACAGAACCGGCCGCGCGACCGCCCGACGTGCGGACGATCCACGCGTTCGACTCACCGCTGGAACTCCTCGTCGGCCCCAGACATCCGCTCGCCGCCGCACGAAGTCTCACCCCGGCGCGGCTGCGCGGCCACCGGATCTGGGTGCCGGGCATCGCGCCCGGGAGCGAGTGGTCGGAGTACTACGACCAGCTCGCCACCGCCTTCGACCTGCGCGTCGACGCGGCGGGCCCGCACTTCGGGGACGAGGTGCTCCTCGACGTCCTCGCGGAGTCCGCGGACGTGGCCACGCTCGTCGGGGCACGCGACCGCTACCTCTGGCCGACCAGCCACGACCTGCGCCGCATCCCCGTCGTCAACCCGACCCTCGCCTACCCCCTCGCGCTCCTCCTCCCGAGGACCAACCCCCATCCGGCACTGCGCGGGCTCATCACCCACCTCCGCAACCTGCCGGAGCTCCCGGAGCCGGTCTGGCGCCCGACCTGGGCGGCGAGGCCATGACCGACGACCGTTTCCTGCGCATCCACAGCGCCGAGTTCCAGGCCATGGCCGAACGGGTGCTGCGGACCACCGAGCTCACCTCCCGGCTGAACGTCCTGCCCTTCGAGGACGAGGCCGGCAGGGCGGCGCTGTTCGAACAGATACTCGGCAGGCCGCTGCCGGCACGGGTCACCATCTACCCGCCCTTCTACACCGACCACGGCCTCCATCTCGACCTCGCCGAGCGGGTGTTCATCAACCAGAACTGCACGTTCCTGGACTACGCCGGCATCCGGCTCGGCGAACGTGTGATGGTCGGCCCCAAGGCCACGTTCATCACCGTCGGCCACCCGGTCGACCCCCAGGAACGACGCGGCTGGCTGAGCGGTGGGCCCATCGACGTGGCGGACAACGTGTGGATCGGCGCCGGAGCGACCATCCTCCCGGGCGTCAGCATCGGCCGCGACGCCGTGGTCGCCGCCGGCGCGGTGGTGGCCGACGACGTCCCACCGGCGAGCCTGGTGACGGGCACCAAGGCCACCGTCCGACGACAGTGGTGACGACCGCGCCCCGCCGTCACCGCTCGCTCTTGACCAACCGGGAGTCGAAGCCGGCCCGCAGCAGGCGGTCGTAGGCCGCGTGCACCGCTGCGGGGACGCGTTGCGGGATGGCGAAGCCGCGCGCCGGATAGTCGATCACGCGTTGCAGGTCGCCGACGATCATGTCGACCACCAGCTTCTCGTTTCCGATGGACTTGACGTAGTCATCGAGGGACAGCGGCTCCGAGGCGCACACGACCTCGACCGCCGGCCAGAGTTGACGACAGGTGGCGAAGGCCCGCCGCTCCATGTAGGGCTTGCAGATCAACAGGACCGAGTCGACCGTGATGCCGGCTCCTTGGAGCAGCCGGCGGGACAACTCGATGTTCTGGCCGGTGTTGGCCGCGAGCGGCTCCACCAGGATGGACTCGTCCGGCACGCCAAGCGCCAGGGCGTGCTCGCGGTAGTGGACTGCCTCGCCACGCGGGAACCGGGCGAGGGTGGTGGGGCTGTTGCCTCCGCTGAAGACCAGGGTGGGGAAGTGCTCGGCCGCGTACAGTTCGGCGGCACGCGTGGCCACGCCGAGATCGTGGCTCCCGAGGCCGATGCCGACGGAGCAGGGCCGCGGTTCGTGTCCCATCAGGTGGTAGTCCCAGATCAGCCTGGCGTCGCTCCACTGGGCGTCCGTGACCACGACCTGATCCCGCTTGGGCACCACGCTGTTCCTCTCACCCCGTCGGTGGTCCTTCTTCCGCACCAACGTCCCATATCGGCGCGACGTGGGTACCGTGATGAGCATGGTGGCGGAGCACTTGGGCGACCGGGTGGTGCGGCTACGGCGACTGGGCGGGCAGACCCAGGAGGGGCTGGCCGCGAGGTCGGGCGTGTCGGTCGATGTCGTGCGGAAGTTGGAACAGCGGCGCAAGCACTCGGCGCGACTGCCGACGCTCCACGCCCTGGCGAGGGGGCTCGGCGTCGAGGTGACCGCGCTGCTCGGCGACCCACCGGGAGTCCCGTCCACAGGAGAGGTGGAGTCTCCCCAACTGGTCGCCCTGCGGCGTGCGATGACGCCGCCCATGTTCTCGGTGCCGCCGGTCCCGGAGTCCGTGGCCGGGCTGTCGTCGGACGCGTTGCGAGCCGAGCTCGCCGAGGGGTGGACGCTGTACCACGGCGCGGGCTTCGACCGTGTGATGGAACTGCTGCCCGATCTGATCGCGCGTACCAGGCTGGTGTCCGCGGCCGGGGACGTGGATCAGCGCGCGGAGGGTCAGGCGCTGTTGGGGAAGACGCTCCAACTCGCCGGCCACCTGGCCATCAGGCTGGGGAAGACGGACATCGCACTCGCCGGTCTCGAACGGGCGATGACCGCGGCCGAGGCCTCATCGGACCCGCTGCTTCCCCCGATGATCTGCAACTCCGTTGCCTGGGCCTACCAGCGTCAGAACCGGCTGGCGGACGCCTCGGAACTCGCCCTTCGCGCGGCGGATTCCGTGCAGCGAGGCGGCCCGGAGAGTGCGACCGAGTGGCGCGTGTGGGGTGGGCTCCTGATGTCGGCCGCCACCAGCGCGGCCCGTGCCGGCGACTACGACCAGGCCACCGACATGATGACCACGGCCGAACGCGCGGCGGGGCGGCTCAGCCGGCTCCCGGCGCCGACGGACGGCCGGCTGGTGTCGGTGTTCAGCCGATCCTCCGTACGGATCGAGCGGGTTCGACTCGCCGTGCAGCACGGCCGGCCGGAAGAGGCCCTGACGCTCGCCCGGGGTATGCGGGTCAGCGGGTCGACACCGCCCTCATGGCGAACCTGGCTGCTGCTCGACGTGGCCCGCGCGCGCGCGGACCTCGGCGACGCGGTCGGCGCGGTCAGGGCGTTGGAGTCCCTGCGCCGATTCGCCCCGGAGTGGATGCGGCACCACACGCTTGCCGTGAGCATCGTGCTCGACCTGCGAGCGGGCCCCTCTCACCCACCCGGCCTCCGGCGGATCGCGGATTTCCTCGGCCTTGACGCTTAACGCGTCGTAACTGGGACGTTCCGTCCCTGGGCTTTTCGCGCCCCTCGCGTCACCGTAATCACATGTATACGGAGAGCGAGCTTGCGGCTGTTGGGGCGATGGCGCGTGACACGTCCCGTGCCGAGGTCGGCCGGGTGATGGCGCACGAGTGCGGCCGGGTCTGGCTGCGGCCGTTGGGCGGCGGGTGTGAGTGGGCCGCCGCGCCGGAGGACGTGGAGCCGGTCAGGCTGAGCGAGTCGCTGAGCCTGCTGGTGGCCGAGGCGAACCGGCGTTCAGCCGAGCCGAGATGAGCCGAGCGGGCGTGCTTGCGCACGCCTCTCTTCGAGTTGTCCGTTCCGGGCGTTTGGATTTGGCCGTCCCCGCCCGGAACGGCCGCACCACCGGCACGAGGAGAGTCCTCGCGCCTTCGGCATGAAAGGAACGGTAACTGACGTGCGCGTTGATCCGGGAGACGACGACGAGCCCACCGAGGGCGGGCAGTCCGGCGGTTGCGGAGACGGCGACGGCTGTGGACGCCAGTAACCCGCACGACGGCCGGCCCCCGGAAGGGGGCCGGCCCCGCCGGCACATCCACGCCTACCGCTGGACCGGCGACCGCCGCACCTACGACCCGGAGGGCCCCCGCCGGCCGGAGTCGCCCGTGTTCGCGACGAACGGCTGCACGCCGATTCTTATCGCCAACTGGTTGCTGCGGCCGGCCAGCGCCATCGCCGGCACGTTCCACGACGTCGATGCCGCCGTCCGCTGGTTCGAGGAGCAGATGACGCGCGCCGCGCCCGGATTCGCGTCACCGGGGGAGCGGGAGCCGGAACGGCTGGCCGCGAAGGTGGCGCACGTCGCCGTGACCCTCCACCAGGGAGGTGACGCACACGCCGCTTGGTATATCCAGGGAACCGGCTACACCACCCTCGACCTCATCACCTGCTCGCCCAACCACAGCCGGCCCGAACTGCCCTGCCCCGTAAGGGAGTAGCGCGCCGCAGGTGGCCCCGGACGGTGCGGTCGGCCTAGCGTGTGGCCCACCACCGAGGACGAGGAGAAGCATGACCGACGAGCCGTCGTACCCCGATGCCGCCGCGCGGGCCGCGATCGACATCACGGTGCCGCATTCGGCCAGGATCTGGAACTACTGGCTGGGCGGCAAGGACAACTACGAGGTGGACCGGGTCGCCGGCGACGCGTTCCGGGACGTGTTCCCGGGGATCGTCGACGGCGCGCGGGCCGCCCGGTACTTCCTCGCGCGCGCCGTGCGCCACCTCGCCGGCGAGGAGGGCGTGCGGCAGTTCCTCGACATCGGCACCGGGCTGCCCAACGTCGACAACACCCACGAGATCGCCCAGCGGGTGGCCCCCGAGTCGAAGGTCGTCTACGTCGACAACGACCCGCTCGTGCTCGCCCACGCGCGCGCCCTGCTGGTCAGCACGCCGGAGGGCAGCGCCGACTACCTCCACGCCGACCTCTTCGAGCCCGACTCCATCGTCGAACAGGCCAAGGACATCCTCGACTTCGACCAGCCGGTCGCGCTGATGCTGATGGGCATCCTCGGCCACGTCGAGGACTACGACCAGGCGCGCGCCATCGTGAAGGAGCTGGTCGCGGCGTTGCCGTCCGGCAGTTACCTGGTGCACTACGACTCGACCGGCACCAGCGAGGAGTACCTCGCGGCCATCGGCCAGTACAACGACGGCGGTTCCGTCCCCTACATCCTCCGCGGCCCGGGGGAGATCGCCCGCTTCTTCGACGGGCTCGAACTGCTGGACCCCGGCGTCGTCTCCTGCTCCCGCTGGCGCCCCGACGCCCTCGCCTGGGGGCTGCCCGACGAGGTCCACCAGTACGGGGGCGTCGCCCGCAAGCCGTGATCGGCGGGAACCCGCGCCGTTCCGCTTCCGACTGTCGTGAGTGAGGGCCACGGACGTGGCCCGGTTCCGACCCGGGAGTGCTCATGTCCGTCACCGAGTCAAGCGAGTCGACCGAGACCACAGAACCGTCCTCCGAGGTGACGAGCAAGCCGCCCAGCCGCTCGGCCGGTTGGGCGGCGCTGCGGCCGCTCGTGTTGCGGCTGCACTTCTACGCGGGCGTGCTGGTCGCGCCGTTCCTGCTGGTCGCGGCGGCGAGCGGGCTGCTGTACGCGCTCTCCTTCCAGCTGGAGCGGGTCGTCTACGCCGACGAGCTGACGGTGCCGGTCGGCGACGGGGTCGAACTGCCGCTGTCCGCGCAGGTCGCGGCGGCGCGGGAGGCGTACCCGGACGGCACGATCTCCGCGATCCGGCCGTCGCCGGAGGCCGGCGCCACCACCCGGGTGCTGCTGGCCGGGACGCCGGGCATCGACGACGACAAGACCCTCGCCGTGTTCGTCGACCCGTACACCGCGGAGGTGCGCGGCGCGCTCGAACAGTACGGCTCCACCGGCGCGTTGCCCGTCAGGACCTGGATCGACGAGCTCCACCGCGACCTGCACCTCGGCGCGCCGGGCCGGCTCTACAGCGAGTTGGCCGCCAGCTGGCTGTGGGTGGTGACGGGCGGCGGGCTGCTGCTGTGGCTGTCCAGGTGGCGCGCCCGCCGCGCCAGGGGCGACAAGCGCCCGGCCGCCGGGCGGCGCCGCACGCTCGGCCGGCACGGCACGCTGGGCGTCACCGTGGCGGCCGGCCTGTTCTTCCTCTCCGCGACCGGCCTGACCTGGTCCACCTTCGCCGGCGAGAACGTCACCGAGCTGCGCGCGTCGCTCGGCCAGCAGACCCCCGACGTCAGCCCGACGGTCGGCGACGCCGCCGAGGACGCGGGCGCCGGGCACGAGGGGCACCCGGACGTGTCGGGCGAGGCCGGCGAGGGCGACCGGCCGGCCTCCGGGCTCTGGGTCGACGAGGTGCTGGCGATCGCCCGCGCCCAGGGGCTCTCCAACCCGGTGGAACTGGTGCCGCCGGCCGACGAGGAGTCCGCCTACGTGGTGCGCCAGATCCAGCGCGGCTGGCCGGAGAAGCAGGACGCCGTGGCCATCAACCCCAACGGGGGCGAGGTCCTGGACGTGGTGCGGTTCGATGACTTCCCGCTGCTCGCCAAGCTCAGCCGGTGGGGCATCGACCTGCACACCGGGGTGCTCTTCGGCCTGGTCAACCAGCTGGCCCTGGCCGCGTTGGCGCTGTCCCTGATCGCGCTGATCGTGCTCGGCTACCGGATGTGGTGGCAGCGCGGCCGTGCCGGCTCCTTCGGCCGGCCGCTGCCGCGCGGCGTCTGGCGGCGCGTACCGCCCGTTCTGCTCGTGCCGTTGGCCGTCGGGGTGGCGCTGGTCGGCTGGTTCCTGCCGGTGTTCGGCGTGACCCTGGTGGGCTTCCTGCTGGTCGACGCCGTGCTGGGCCGGGTCGAGGGGGCGCCACCCAGGATCGGGGAGGGGCGGGACCGGTAGCGGCCCCCGGACGGCGGCCGGAAACGGGTCCGGCCGCCGCCCCAGACAAGTGGCGTGACTACTCGGCGAGTTGGGATATCAGGGTCTGTCTGGCCCGTGCCACGCGGGAGCGGACCGTGCCGACGGGACAGCCGGTGGCGCGGGCCGCCTCCGCGTAGGGCAGGCCGAGGATCTGGGTGAGGGTGAACGCGGTGGACCGGTCGGAGGGGAGCTCGGCGAGCAGTTCGGCGAGGGCCACACCCTCCTCGAAGCCGGGCTGCGCCCGGCACTGGGCGCCCTCGACCGCCGTCAACCAGTCGGCCGTGTCGGCGAGTCGGGGCCGGGAGCGCTCGTAGCGGATCCGGTCGACCACCGTGCGGCGGGCGATGGACAGCAGCCAGGTGCGGGCCGAGGAGCGGCCCTCGAAGGCCGGCAGGGCGCGCAGGGCGCGCAGCAGCGTCTCCTGGGTCAGGTCCTCGGCGGCCTGCGCGTCGCCGCTCAGCCGGGTGACGTAGCGCTGGACGTCCGCGCGCACCGCGCGGAGGAAGTGCTCGACCGCGTGCCGGTCGCCGGACCTGGCGGCCAGCGCCCAGTCGGTGACGGAGCGGTCCTCGTCGTCAGGTCCAGGACCCTGCGGGCGTCGCGGGGTGAGTGTGGTCGTGGTCAACGTCCCTGTCGCCTTTCGCGGAGGCCATGCCGAGTCGTCAGGGCATGGCAGGGGAAGGCCGGGACCCCGAAAGGGAGTTGCTGTGATCAGCGAGGCAGATCAGACGGGGCGACGCCGGCCGTGGCACGGTGCGGGGACCTGACCGGTCGGGTCGCGGCCTCGGGCCCACGACGGCGCTCGCGGCGGCTCGCCGTGCGACCGGATCGCCGGGCACGTGCCCCGGGGCGCGCCGAACGGCGCGACCGGGATGGCGTCCCGGACGATGGCGGGGGAGTGCCGCGGCTGCCGACGAGGGCCGATCGGTGCCGGCCGTCAGGTCAGGGCGGCCGGCGGCGGACCACGGGACGAGAGCGCGTACACCAACGGCGGCCGGCGCGGCACCCATCGGGCCCCGGCCGGGCGTGGGGCCGGACGGGCCGTGGGCGGCGCCGCCGTGCGCGGCGGGCACAGGACCGGCCGCAGCACGCGCCACGCGGCCGAGCGCAACAGACGGAACGCGGCCCGTTCGCCGCGCCACAGCCACACCGCGCTCAGTAGCGCGAGACCCACGTGTACGGCGGTCATGCCGCCCGCGCCGCCGTCCAACTCGGCCAAGGGCGCCGTGTGTCGGGCGTGCGCGGCGTGCGCCGGGCCGAGCGGCGCGGCGGGGTCAGGCGTGGCCGGGAAGAAGGAGAACAGGCGGTGCAGCAGCGCCTGCGTGGCCAGGCTCGCGCCCATCACGGTGAGCGGCCCGCGCTCGCGGCCGGCGAACAGCCAGGCGCCGGAGCCGACCACGGTCAGCGCGAGGAGTACCGCCCAGTGGGCGACCGGGACCCCGGACATCGCCACGTGGCCCCAGGAGGCGAGCAGCACACAGAGCGCGGCGAACACGGCCGCCCGCGCTGCTCGCAATGCCAGGCCCGCTCTCATGACAGCCACATCGTGGCAGCGGGGGCCGGAGAGCGCAGTGGCGCGGACGTTAATTTATCCTCAGCCGAGCAAAGCGGCGGCCGACAGGGAACTCCGGAGCCGCCCCCGGCGACTCCTCAAGTGGGCCCCTTTCACCCCGGGTTGACCGATCCGAGGACCACCCGCAACGCAAACGCAACGTTCGACAACGTAAAGAACCCTAGTCTCGGGGTGTACCGCTGGCCGCCGTTGGAGTAGACCTGTTTCCAACGCCCCATCAGAAAGCCACTGTTCACCCTGCCCGTCCACCCCACCCGTGAGGCACCGAACCGATGCCGAAGCAACAGCCCCAGCGTTTCGTCGACGCCTTCGCAGACCGGCCGGCCGTGGCCCGTCGTGGACTCCTGCCTGGACGGCGGGTGTTCACCTCCCTCGGCTGGGCGGTCGCGGTGGCCACCGTGGTGTCGGTCACCGGATGGTCGATGGGGACCGTCCTGTCCGGTGACGAAGGACCGACCGAGACCGTGGCGGCCGACCGCCCGCAGCAGCCGGCTCCGGAGCCCGAGCCCGAGCCGACCACCGAGGAACCGGAGCCGGAGCCCGAGGAGGAGCCGGAACCCGAGCGCGAGGAGCAGCCGGAGCAGACCCAGGAACAGCAGCCGCCGCCCCCGCCGCAGCAGGAGGAGGAGCCGGAGCCGGAGGAGGAGCCGGAGCCGGAGCGCGAGGAGGAGCCGGAGCCGGAGACCGAGGAGGCCGAGACCGTCAGGCAGGAGAACGTGCTGCCCGACGACGTCTACCGGCTGGTGGCCAACACGACCGACGACCGCTGTCTCGACGTGGACAGCAGCGGCACGAGCGCGGGCACCAACGTCCGCCAGTGGGAGTGCAACGAGACCTCGGCCCAGAACTTCGCCCTGCGGTCGACCGGGGAGCTGAACACGTACAACCTCATCGGTCTCGGCGGCAACTGCGTGGACATCGCCAACGATTCGCTCGACGCGGGTGCGAACATTCACATGTGGGGCTGCAATGGTGGCATGTCCCAGCGGTTCCGGCTGGAGCCCAACCTGAACGGCTACATCCTGATCTCGGTCACCAGCGGCCACTGCATGGACGTCATGGACGCCAGCGTCGACTGGGGTGCCAACGTGCGCCAGTGGGAGTGCAACCGCACCCCCGCGCAGACCTGGAGACTCGAATCCCGTTGAGCCACACGCGAGTTGCCGAGACTCCGCCGCCACGTTCCGGTAACGTCCCGGTCATTCACAGTGGCGTAGCCTCTAAAGCCGCCCCGTCCGAGCGCTGTTGGAGAAGAGCGATGCCTGACGCTCATTCGCCTCACCCCATGGCCCGGCCGACCGCCCGGCCAGCTTCGGTCCCCGCCGCCTCGCCGATACCCGGGCCCGCCACCCCGGCCCCCGTACCCGCCGCCGTCCCGGCACCCGTCGCCAGGACCGCGCACTGCGCCGGAAGCAGGCAGCAGCCGGCCGCCGAGCGGTACCGCGGCCGCCTGCTGCGCTACGCCAACCGCCTCACCCCCGGTGATCCGCACCGGGCCGAGGACATCGTGCAGGAGACCATGCTCCGCGCCTGGCTGGCCACCGACGAGTTCGCCGGCGAGGAGGGCGGGTTCCACGCCGACGACGACCACCTCGCCGCCTGGCTGCACACCGTCGCCCGCAACCTCGCGGTCGACGCCCGCCGCCGCGACCGCAGCGTGCCGATCGGCATCGTGCCGGCCGCCCTGCTGCACCGGGCCGCCGACGACGGCGGCGACGTGGCCGACGCGGTGGTCGACCGGGTCGCCGTGGTGCGGGCGCTCTCCCGGCTCAGCCCGCTCCACCGCGACGTGCTGGCCCACGTGCACCTGTGCGACCGGTCGCGGGCCGACGCCGCCCGCCTGTTGGGCATACCCAAGGGCACCGTGAAGTCCCGCGTGCACTACGCTCTGGCGGCCCTGCGTTCGGAGTTCGAGGCCGCGCACGCGGCGGAGGCGGCATGAGGACCACCGATCCCTTCGAGTTCATCGATCGCCACCGGGACACCATCTTCCGGGTGCTCGGCGTCATCGCCGTGCTGCTGGTGATCTTCCTGATCATCCGCTACCTGGCGATGCGGCAGGGCGGCTGGGCCAAGGCCTGGCGGCGGCTGCGCCGCGAGTTCGCCGTCACCGGGCACGCGTTCGCCGCGCCCTTCCGCGCCTGGCTGCGGCACCGGCGTTCGTTCCGGGTCCTGGTGCGCGGCCTGCGGGCCACCGCGACCTGGCGGGACGCGGAGCGGGCCGTGGCCGCCGCGCGCGCGGCCGGCGGCCGGGCCTACGGGGCGCTGGTGGACGGCGACACCGTCACGGTCCTCGTCGCCGGAGAGAGCGGAAACGTTTCCCTTCCGGACGACCAGCGCTGGTGGCTCGCCGGCGACGACGCGGACGACCACTGGAGCGTCGCCCGGGCCGACCTGCCGCCCGTCGTGCCCGACCCCGACCAGGTGCACCCCGTGCTGGTCGCGGTCGGCGAGGTCGGCGGCCGCAGCGCCTTCCTCGACCTGGCCGTGGGGCCGCCGATGATCACCGTCGAGGGCGACCGGCGCTCCGCCGTCGCCCTGCACCAGGCGGTCGCCGCCCAGCTCGACGTCCGGCTGCCCGAGGGGCTCGTGGTGGTCGCCGAGGGCGTGCACCGCGGCTTCGCCGGGATGCCGGTGCGCGCCGCGCACCGGGCCGCGCGCGAGCAGCGGCCCAAGCTCGGCCTCTCGCCGGTCCTGGTCACCGCGGAACTGCCCGACCCGGTGCCGGCCGAACTCTCCGAGCCGCCCGAGGAGTTCCCCGCCCTGCGGCTGCTCCTGCTGGGCGAGGGACGCGGCCACCTGCGCACCCTGCTGACCGACCGGCACGGCCAGATCTCCGTCGCCGGGACCCCGCTGCTCACCACGGGCAACGCCCTCAGCCGGGCCGTCGCCAAGGTGCTCTCCGCCATCCCGCCCGTGCTGCCGCCCGCGCCGCCCGCCGGCGACGCCGCCGAGACCACCCGTACCTTCGCCGAACTGGACGAGGACGAGGCGGACGAGGAGGCCACGAGCGGCACCAGCGGCGACGCCGACGGCTGGGCCGGGTCCACCGCCGTCCGCACCGCGCCCCGGCCGCCGCTCGGTGAACTCGAGGACGAGGCCGACGACACCGGCGAGCACCGCCTCGCGGAGCCCGGCTCCGAGCCGGAGACCGCGCCGCGCGGCGGCGCGCCCGTCTCCACGGGGTCCGCGGGGACCGGCCGGGACGCCACCCGCACGCTGCCGCACTGACGGCGCGCAACGCGCCACCCACCGAACACTCCACCCACCGAAGCCGGTTGGACCGCCCGTGAAGCTCACCGTGACCAGCGCCGACCAGCAGGGTCGGCTCACGGACCACCTGCTCGACCTGCCAGGCGACGCCACCGTCGCCGAGCTGGCCGCGGCACTCGACACCCCGAGGCTCTTCCTCGGCGAGCGCCTGCTCGACTCCGACGCGCCGCTCGGCGTCGGCGGCGTCCGCGACGGCGTCCTGCTCGGCCGCGGCGCGCCCGCGCCGCCCCAGCCCAGCGCCGCCCGCGCCTGGACCCCGCCCGCCACCGACCCGGCGCTGCTCGAACTGCGCCACGTGTCGGGCCCGGGCGCCGGCCGGGTCTGGCGGCTCGGCCCCGGCGCCTACGAGATCGGCACCGACCGCAGCTGCGCCGTCCGCCTCGCCGACACCTCGGCCGACGACCCCGACGAGGACGACGGGCTGCCGCCCACCGGCACCTGGATCACCGTGCACGCCGACGGCACGGCCAGCTACCGGCTGCCCGAGGACGCCGACCCCGACACCTGCGGACTGCGCAGCCTCACCCCGCCGCCGCCCGTCGACCCCGAGACCGGCACCCCGCTCACCGACGAGGAGCCGGCCGGCGCGGAGGACGGCGGCCCCGGCGGGCACAGCGAGGAGCCGCCGCCGGCCGGCCCGGACGGCCTGCCCGCGGACCCCGAACCGCTGCCGCCCGGGCAGTTGCCGGCGCCCACCGACGGCTCGCGGCCCTGGCCGTTCTACGCCGACCTGTCGCTCGGCGACCATCTGCTGCGCCTCGCGCCGCCGTTCGAGCCGGACGCCGCCGTCAAGCCGGCCGCCGACGGCCTGACCATGGACTACAACCGGCCGCCCCGGATCGTCCCGCCGCTGGACGCCGAGAACCTGAGCCTGCCGGGACCGCCGTCGCCCCCCGGGCCACGCACCTTCCCGTTCATGCTCATGCTCTCGCCGCTGGTCATGGGCCTCGCCATGATGGCGATCTTCCGCTCCTTCTACTTCATGATCCTCATCCTGTTCACCCCGTTGATGGCGGTGGGCAACTGGCTGACCGGGCGCCGCTCCAACCGCAAGCGGCACGAGGAGCAGATGCGCCGCTTCCACCTGCGCCGCGCCGCCCTCGAACTGGAGATGCGCCGGGCCACCGTCGAGGAGCGCGGGCTGCGCAACGAGGCGTCCCCCGACCCGGCGGCGATCCAGCTCACCGCGACCGGCCCGGGACGTCAGCTGTGGGAACGCCGCCGGCACCACGGCGACTACCTCACCCTCAGGCTCGGCACCGTCGCCCGGGCCTCCCTCAAGAAGATCAGCGACCAGGCCCGCGAGACCAACCACCGCCAGGTGCACTGGCGCCTCGCCGACGTGCCGATCGGCGCCGAGATGCGCCAACTCGGCGTGCTCGGCCTCACCGGCACCAGCCGCACGGCACGCGCCGTCGCCCGCTGGGCCGTCGCCCAGGCCGCCGTCCTGCACTCCCCGCGCGACCTGCGGATCGTCGTCCTCACCGACGAGCAGCACGCCGACGACTGGGCGTGGGTCCGCTGGCTGCCCCATCTGCGGCCCAACCGGGCCGGCTTCGGCGCCCCGCTGATCGCGCTCGGCAACGACCCCGAGTCCACCGCCCGCCGGGTCAGCGAGCTGTTCGCCGACATCCAGGCCAGGACGACCGTCACCGGCGGCGCCGGCCGCCAGGCCGTCGCCGTCGCCGACCCCGACGTGCTGGTCGTGATGGACGGCGCCTACCGGCTGCGCGAGGTGCCGGGCGTCACCCAGATCCTCACCGAGGGCCCCGCCGTCGGCATCTTCAGCCTCTGCCTCGACGAACGCGAACGGCTGCTGCCGGAGCAGTGCTCCGCCGTCGTCACCGCCACCGGCAACCGGCTCACCGTCCGCTCCTCGGGACACGCCACCGTCAGCGGCGTGCGCGCCGACCAGGTCGACCCCGAGTGGTGCGAGGAGGCCGCCCGCGCCCTCGCGCCGCTGCGCGACGTCAGCGTGGACGCCGACGCCGGACTCCCCACCGAGGTACGTCTTCTGCCGCTGCTCGGCCAGGAACCGCCGGACCCGGCCACGCTGGTTCGCGGCTGGGAGCGCAACCCGGCCAGCACCACCTTCGTCATCGGCTCGGGATTCGAGGGCACCGCCCACCTGGACCTGGCGACCGACGGCCCGCACGGCCTGATCGGCGGCACCACAGGCTCCGGCAAGTCCGAGCTGCTGCAGACCATGATCGCCTCGCTCGCCGCCGTCAACCGGCCCGACGAACTGACGTTCGTGCTCATCGACTACAAGGGCGGCAGCGCGTTCCGGGAGTGCGCGGAACTGCCGCACACCCTGGGCATGATCACCGACCTCGACGGTCACCTGGTGCAGCGCGCCCTGGCCTCGCTCGACGCAGAACTGAAGCGCCGCGAACAGCTGCTGGCCGACGTCGGCGTCAAGGACCACCGCGAGTACCGGGCCAAGCGCGCCCGCGAGCCCGAGCTGCCGCCGCTGCCCCGACTCCTCCTCGTCATCGACGAGTTCGCCACCCTGGTGCGCGAGCTGACGGAGTTCGTGCCCGGCCTGATCAGCCTGGCGCAGCGGGGCCGGTCCCTCGGCCTGCACCTGGTGCTCGCCACCCAACGCCCGGCCGGCGCCGTCAGCAACGAGATCCGCGCCAACACCAACCTGCGGATCGCGCTGCGCGTCACCGACCGCACCGAGTCCACCGACATCCTCAACTCGCCGGCCGCCGCCGGCATCTCGCCCGCCACCCCGGGCCGGGCGCTGATCCGACGCGGCGACGGACCGCCGCTGCCGTTCCAGACCGCCTGGGTCGGCGCCGAGCGCCCGGTCACCGACGGCTCCCCTGGCGTCCGCCCGGGCGGCGGCCACCGTGCCGTGCGCGGCGCCGAGTTGACCTGGCAGCAGCTCGGCAGGCCGGTGACCGTGCAGCCCGACGCCGACGCCCTCGTCGACGTGCCCGTGGACGGGGAGTCGGGCGAGGCCCAGGACCCGCCCACCGACCTCAGCGAGCTGGTGGCCGCGGTGCGGGCGGCGGCCGAGGCGCTGCCCGACTTCGCGCCGCAGCCCCGCCCCTGGCTCCCGCCGCTGGACGAGCGCATCACGATGGCGGAGCCGGAGACCGACCCCACCCCGGGCGCGCTGCGCCTGCCGCCCTTCCCCTACGCCTACTTCGACCTGCCGGGACGCCAGGAACAGCGCCTCGGCCACCTGGACTTCGCCACCTTCGGCCACCTCTACGTGATCGGCGCGCCCCGCTCGGGACGCACCCAGACACTGCGCACCATCGCCGGCTCGGCCGCGATGCACCTGACCACCGACCAACTGCACATCTACGGCATCGACGCCGGCGGCGGCGGCCTCGCCGCGCTGGAGGCCCTGCCGCACTGCGGCGCCGTCGTCTCCCGCCACGACCCGGAGCGGCTGGACCGCCTGGTCCGCCGGCTGCTCGCCGAACTCACCGAGCGGCAGAGCCAGATCGCCCGCCACGACGTGGCCTCCATCACCGAGCTGCGCGCCAAGGTGTCGAAGGCCGAACGCCCCGCCCACCTGCTGGTGTTGATCGACGGCTGGGACGCCCTCAACGCCATGCTGGACAAGTACGACGGCGGCCGGCTGCTGGAGGAGCTGCTGCGGCTGCTGCGCGAGGGCGCCGCGGCCGGCATCCACGTGATCGCCACCTCCGAACGGATCCTGCTCGGCGGACGCCCCGCCCAGCACAACGACCGCCGGCTGCTGCTGCGCCAGACCGACCGGATGGACTTCGCCGCGGCCGGCATCAACCGGCGTTCGGTGCCCGAGCGCATCGCTCCCGGCCGCGGCTGGTTCACACCGGGCGCCACCGAGGCGCAGATCCTGCTGCTCCCGGCGTCCGCGCCGGCCGAGTCCAAGCTGGCCAAGGGGCCCAAGGGTTCGGGCGACCAGGCGGACGCGCTGCGCGCCATCGGCCGCCGCGCCACCGCCCGTGACTCCGGCATCGCGGACGAGCTGCGGCCGTTCCCGATCACCGAACTGCCCGCCGTGGTCGGCTTCCAGGAGGCCGCCGACCTCATCCCCGAGGAGAACCGCCGCCCGATGTGGGCGCTGGTCGGCCTCGGCGGCGACGAGGCGGCGCCGATCGGCTACGACTTCACCGCCGACGTCGGCTCGTTCATGGTCGCTGGACCGCCCGGCAGCGGCCGCTCCAACACGCTCGCCGCGATGTCCGTCTCGCTGCTGATGGGCGGCACCGCCCTCGTGGTCCTCACCCCCCGCGACTCGCCGCTGCGCCGCCTCGCGGCGCACGGCCTGGCCCGGGTGCTGACCGCGACCGACCCGACCGGCGACGAACTGGAGGCGGCGCTCTCGTCGTTGGAGGGCCGGCCGGCCGTGGTGGTCGTCGACGACGCCGACATGCTGATGACGGGCCGCGCCGACCAGGCGCTGCGCCGCGTCGCCTCGGCGGGCCGGGACCGCGGCCTCGGCCTGCTGCTCGCCGGACCGGCGGACGGCATGACCGCGATGGGCTGGATCGGCATCGCCCGCCGCGCCCGGCGCGGCATGCTCCTCGCGCCGAAGAACCTGGGCGAGGGCGAACTGATCGGCGTCCGCCTGGCCCCCGAACAGCTCCGCCCCCCGTCCACCCCAGGACGCGCCTGGCTCGCCGACCGCCAGGGCCGCCCGGTCGCCATCCAGATCCCCCTGACGGTCCTCCAGGAGTAGCCCCACCCGCCCACCCTTTCCGCTCCGCGCGCCGGCCCGGCCCTCACGGCCGGGCCGTCCCGTTTGCTCCCTCAGCCCGGGAGGCGCCAGGCCTCCCGGCCCTCCGCGCCGTCTCGCCAGAGGGTGTGGTGGCCGTCCGCCGCGACACGCAGGCCATACCCGGCGGGCCCGGGGCGCCCGGCCCCGATCCAGTGGCTGAGGATGTCAGCCCGCTCTCGCCACAGGTCCCGAGACCCGCCCTGCTCGACGCACACGGTCACGCCACCCACCGGCGTGACCCGGGCCCAGGAGCGGGTCGCCGGGTCCATGAGGCAGTGGTGGGTTCTCCCGTCGTCCCTGGTGAGCGTGACCGCCAGCACCTCCGGCTGGCGGAGGGTCAGGTCCAGGGAGTCGGACAGGACGAGATCGGCGAAGAACCGGTCGGCGTCCTCGGACGTGGTGGGGATCGTGTCGGTGAGTGCTTCCCCCTCCTCGCCGAGGGCGAGGCCCAGGTGATGCACGCCGTTCTCGGCGTCCTGCTCCGGCCCGGACCTGGCGAGCATGAACGCGGCGGTCTCCGGCAGGAACCGGCCTTCCGCGCCGCCGTCCTCGTGTCGGACCAGACGGACGATCCCTGCCCCGATGTCGGTGACGACGACGCCACCGGGGCGGAGCTGTCGCAACCACGGGATGGGGATACGTCGAACGCCGCAGGTGGCCAGGATGGCGTGGTACGGGGCGCGTTCGGAGCAGCCGGCCGTGCCGTCGCCGGTGACGACGGTTGGCTGGTAGCCGAGCCGCGCGAGCCGTTCGCGGGCGACGGCGGTCAGGGTGGGCTCGACATCGACGCTGGTCACGTGGTCCGCGCCGAGTCGGCAGCACAGCAGGGCGGTGTTGTAGCCGGTCCCCGTGCCGATCTCCAGGATGTTCGCGTCATCGGGCAGGGTGAGCGCTTCGAGCATGCGGGCCATGAGCGAGGGCATGGTGGAAGAACTCGTGGCCACGCCGGCGCCGTCCCAGCGGGTCACGAGCGAGGTGTCGGTGTAGACGGCCTCCAGATAGCCGGAGTCCCCGGGGGCGTAGGCCCGTCTGATCTCGCCGTCGCGGATGTCGAAGTTCGGCGTGAACGTCTCGCGAGGGACAGCCTCGAAGGCGGCCTGCCACGCCGGTGATCGGAGGTCGCCGTTGTCGGTCAGGGCTTCGACCAGGCGGCTCCTGGCCTCCTGGGATGTCGTCACTGTGCTCATCGGTGTGGTCCTTCCAACAGGTCGCGAGGGCGCGCGTGATGGGGCCGCGGAGGTCGGGGACGAAGCCGTACCGGCCGTTGGGGTTGACGTCTACGAGGTGCCAGTCGCCGTCCTGATCAACGAGGAAGTCCATGGGCCGGCGGTGATGAAGGCGCAGCTACGCGAGCTGGCCGAGGTCGCCGAACTTCCGCATGTGGACCTCCGTGTCATCCCGTTCGAAGCGGGTGAGAAAGGTGCCAGTACCGGTGCCTTCAGCCTGTTCGCCACGGAGAAGAACGGCGACGTCGAGGCAGCGTTCACCGAGGCGGCAGACGCGACGACGAGCCTTCGTGACGACCCAGCGGTGCTGAGGCGTCTCAACAGGATGTTCCGGAATCTGAGTGCCGCGGCCTTTACTCCCGAGGCTACGCTTGAGCTGGTCCAACGAATCGAGAGCGAGCTCTGAGATGACGAAGTCGGCTTAGTCGCGTGCGGCTGCCTTTGGCAACGCCCTGTGGCGTACGAGCAGCTACACGGCGAGTAATGGCAACTGCGTCGAGGTCGCGGTGGTCTCCGACATCGCCGTGGTCGCCGTGCGGGACACCAAGGACCGATCCATTCCCTCGACTCAGACCTCCTGCGCTGCCTGGACAGCGTTCATCAAGGCCGCGAAGTCGGGGGCGCTCGACTGCGCCTGACGGTTGAAGCGGTGCTCGTCCACGCCGCGAATGCCTCGCGGGAGCGGCGGGAGTTGGGACGGTGGTGTCACGGTCTTCGACTGACGACAGCCTGATCACGAGAGGACGCCGCATGGATGAGCAGCACGCCCGGGCAAGTTCGGCCTCATCCGGCTGTCTCAGACGGATGCTTGAATGCCGTGGTGGACCCCGAGATCACCCTCACCACGTTGCACGACTTCTGCGCCGACCGGCTCGGCCCGCGGGTGGCCACCCGCTTCGTGGGCCTGGCCCGGCCCGGGTTCGCGCTCACCGAGGCCGAGCCAGGCCAGGCCGCGGGGCACAGCCGGTTCGGCGGGCGGGCGCTGCTGGAGCCGGGCACGCCGTGGCCGACCTGCGACGGCTTCCCGCTGAGCCTGCTCGCCGTCCTCGACGCCGACGTGCTGGCGCCCTGGCTCGGTGATCTGCTCCCGGCCGGGACGGGCCTGCTCAACTTCTTCGCGCTCGACAGCGACTCCGAGCAGGGCGACCCCGCCGCCCACGAGGTGGCGCTCGCCCACCACAGCACCGACCCGCGGGTGGGCCGGGTGATCGCGGCGCGTGCCGCGCACGCCGTGGAGACGAGGGCCCCGGCCCGGTCGAGCGTCTTCGAGCCGGTCCCGTGGGCGGCCTCGCCGGGGTTCTCCCTCCCGGACGCCTTCGACCCGGCCTGGGACAGTCTCGCCCGGAGTCCGGGGGCCGAGCACCTGGACAGCTACGACATCAGGACCGCGCTCAGCGACTGGCCGGAACAGCCCGGGGCGCTCTGCGCCGACGACACGGCCTTCGGCCGGCCGGTGTTCCCGACCGGCTCCTACCCCACCGTGCCGGAGGGCGAGGATCCGAACCGGTACCACCACCTGCTCCAACTCTCCGACCACCACGAGTGGTCCATCGGCGGCGAGGGCGGCTGGATGCACTGGTCGATACCCACCGACGCCCTGCGCGCCGGCGACTTCGGCCGGGCGATCCCGACCCCCGACCACTGGTGATCGCGGCGCGGGCCACCCTCCGGGTGCCGGCGGCCCCTATTCGCCGCGGTACAGACGGTCCAGGTCGATCAGCTCGACCAGGGGGTCGGTTTCGGCGAGGCGGCGCAGCTCGGGGCTGAACCCCGCCCCGCTGTAGCAGTGGAGCCGGGTGGTCTCGGTGGCGATCCCGCGGGAGGTGAGGAGGGCGTGGATGTGCCGGAGGCGCTCCAGATGGTGCGTTCCCATGGCCTCGTTCCACTTGGCCTCGCCGATGGCCAGGAGTCCCTCGCGGCCGTCGGCGGTCTCGCCGCGGACCGCGACGTCGATCTCGTGGCTGGTCCTGGCCGCCGGATCGTTGACGAGGCCGCTGACGACGTCGGCGACCTGCCCGCCGTGGGTTTCGGTTGCCGCGTGCCAGCGGGCCCACTCGCGGCAGACCTGCTCGAAGTGCGGGCCGACGACCTTGCTGCGAAACGTCGGCTGGGCGCGGCGCCAGACCGTCGGGGCGCGTCCTGGGCGCTCGAGGTTGCCCCAGGCCGGGCGCATCACGGCGTGGTAGAAGGTGACGAGCGGTTCGGCGATGCGGTATGCGGCGCGGTTGCGCCGGAAGGCATCGGCTTCGTGGGTGATCAGGCCGACGTCCTGGAGGACGCTGAGTGGGTGGGCGAGGTCCGTGGACTTGCGGCCGAGGTAGTCGGCGATCCCGCCGCGGGCGGAGTTGCCCGCGGCGATGGCGGCCAGCACGGAGTGGTAGAGCGCGGTGTCGCGGAGCTCGGGCTCTTCGGCGAGCAGGTAGCGGGCTTCGCGGAAGAGAGGGCGGGCCGGGTTGAGTACGGCGCGGACGACCCAGTCGTCGAAGTCCTCGGGCCCGGCGGGGGCGTCGCCCTGGGTGAACTCACGGCGGTAGGCGGGGGTGCCGCCGACGACGGCGTTGGTGAGCAGCGCGGTGCGTGGGTCCGTGATCTCCCAGAACTCGGCGGCGAGGCGGAAGTCCAGGGTGGGGACGACGAGTTCGAGGCCGGCGCGGCCCCGCAGCGGGGCGTTGCCGGCGAGCAGCCCGCCCATGAAGGACAGTGCTGATCCGCACAGCAGGAGTCGGACGGGGGTGTTGGTGCGCTGGGCGGTGGGGTCGAGGGCACGCTGGATGATCGAGGGGAGCGAGGGGGACGCCTTGGCCAGGAAGGGGAATTCGTCGATGACCGCGGTGGTGGGGCCGCCGCGGTCGGCGATGCGCATGAGCTCGGTGACGGCTTCGTCCCAGTGGGAGAAGCGGAAAGGCGTGGGCTGGTCGCGGTAGTGGGCGAGCGCCGCGCCGAACTCTCGAAGGGCGTCGGTCTCGGTGGCCTCGGTGGCGGTGAACAGGAAGCCGCCGCTGGCTCGGGTCAGGGCGTCGAGGAGGAAGGTCTTGCCCTGGCGGCGGCGGCCGGAGACGACGCCCAGGGTGGCCTGAGGGCCGGGCAGGGCGGCGAACCGGGTCAGCTCGGCCCACTCGAAATCACGATCGAACATCTCGGCGGGCTTGTCCATGGCGCGCTCCATATTTGTATAGGTCCGTTTATTATATGCGGACCTATACAAACCTACGCGGGTGAGCCCGGGCTCAGGCCCGCCACCGCCAGGTGGAAGAGGCGGTCGGCCTCGGTGGCGGGGTCGGGGTGGTGTTCCGTGGCCAGGGCGATGCCGACGATCAGGGTGATCAGGTCGGTGATGGTGACGCCGGGCGCCACCGCGCCGTCGCGGGCGGCACGGCGCAGCAGGGGGGTGCCGGCCGTCTCGATCGCCGTCGTGCAGCTGTTCTCGTACACCGAGCCGGGTGCGGCGCCGTCGTGGGCGATCGCGGCGGCGAAGCCCCGGACGGACGCGCAGTAGGCGACGACCTCGCCCAACCATTCCAGCAGTGCGGCCCGCGCGTCCTCGGCGTCCTTCAGGGCGTGGGCGCGGGCGCACAGGGTCTCGATCCGGGTGTGGGCGACCGCCTCCAACAGTGCGCGGCGGGTGGGGAAGTGGCGGCGCACGGTCGCGGAGCCGACGCCCGCCGTGCGGGCGATCTGTTCCAGGGAGGCGTCGGCGCCGTGCTCGGCGACCTCCGCCTCGGCCACGGCGAGGATCCGCGCGTGGTTGCGCCGGGCGTCCGCACGTTGCTTGGCGGGCATGGCGTTCACCTCCGGGTTGCTAAGTGGCGGGGCCCGCCATATCTTACCGAGGTAGAAACGGCGGGCCCCGCCATTTATTCGAGGAGTAGCCATGTCCACTGATCCCGCACCCGTACTCGTCACCGGAGCCACCGGCCGGCAGGGCGGTGCCACCGCCCGGGCCCTGCTCGCGGCCGGCGTTCCGGTCCGCGCCCTGGTCCGGGACCCGGCCGCCGACCGGGCCAGGGCCGTCGAGGCGCTCGGCGCCGAACTGGTCACCGGCGACCTGCGCGACCGCGGTTCCGTGGTCCGGGCCGCCGAGGGTGCTCGCGCCGTGTTCTCGGTGCAGATGCCGGCGTTCGTCGGCGACGGCTTCGACTTCGATGGGGAGGTGGTCCAGGGCGTCAACCTGGTCGAGGGCGCGAAGGCCGCCGGCGTGCCGCAGTTCGTGCACACCTCCGTCTCGGGCGCCGGTCAGCACACCACCGTGCCCGGCTGGGCGGAAGGACGTTGGGACTTCATGGCCCCGTCCCTCGGCGCCAAGAGCGCGATCCAGGACCGGGTGCGTGAGGCCGGCTTCCCGCACTGGACGATCATCAAGCCGGCCTTCTTCATGGAGAACTTCCTGCCGTCCATGGCCTACCTCTTCCCGCGCGGGATCGAGGGCGGCATCGTGACCCTGCTGAAGCCGGACACCCGGCTGTCGCTGGTGGCGGCCCGGGACATCGGCGCGGCGGCCGCCGCGGCCCTCACAGCGCCGGAGCGGTTCCACGGGGTCGAGTTGGAGCTGGCGAGCGACTACCTGTCGATGACGGAGGTCGCCGAGGTGCTCTCCCGGGTGCTGGAGAGGGAGTTGTCCGCGCCGGACATGAGTGAGGCGGAGGCCGTCGCCGCCGGCATGCCGGGGATGGGCGCCTCGGGCGCGTGGCTGAACGCGGCCGGCCAGCCGGCCCGCCCCGAGTTCGCGCGGGAGCTCGGCATCCCGCTCACCACCCTCGAGGAGTGGGCGCGGGAACACCTGCGCGCCGCTCAGCAGTCGGACTCGGGGGACAGCGCCTCAAGCTGAGCGGTTCGGGCGACGTTCGCCAAGAGGCCGCCGAGGACACGGTGCGCGCCGCGGCCGGGCTCGGCGTGCGGGCGATGGTCACCCGGCGCGGCCTGCCACGTCGGCGAGAGGCTCAACACCTACGGCCATGTGCACGTCGACGACGAGCACGAAGCAGCCGACATCCGGGGCGGTTCGGCGCCCTGATCACGGCGGCGTCCAGCCGATGCCGCGCCCCGCCCGCCCATGCGGAGCTCGACACGCGGCGGCCGAGCCCGGCGTAGGGCCCGGCCGCCGTCACATCGGCGGTGGTCGTCAGCCGCCGTGACCGGTGAGCTGCGTGCGGTCCTCGTTCCAGGTGACCGGCGTGCCGCCGATGTTGTTGGCGTCGTTCCACGCCGGCGGGTCCGGGGGAGTGGTGGTGAAGTCCTCGGCCGTGACCTCGTAGCCGCCCTCGCCGTCCAGGCTGGAGAGCGTGGAGGCGAAGAGCTCCGCGTCGTTGTTCTGCAGGCTCTCCTTGATGCCGGTGAAGATGTTCGCGAATATCTGGAGGTTGCCGGCCGCCGACTGCAGCGACCTGCTGAACTCCTCGTACGCGGTCTTCAGGGCCGGGCTGGCCTGCTCCAGGTAGAGACCGTTGTCCAGCAGCGTGCTGACCTCGGCCATCAGGCTGTAGATCTCGGGGATGATGATGCCGCACTGGGTGCTGAGCTTCGTCGTGGTGTCGAGGATGCCCGCGTAGTCGGCGGAGAGGTCCGCCATGGTCGCCTCCTTCGTTCGGGGATGGAGATGGGGGTGGGGTGGGGCGCGGCGGTCCGTTACTGCGCCGGCGGGTTGTTGAGGTTGTTCGCCATCTGCTCGTCGAGGTCGATCATGCCGTCCTTGATCGCCACGAACTGGTCGGCGAAGTTGCTGATGTTGGCGATCAGCTCGGTCAACTGGGTGTGGAACTCGGTGTACTTCTGGGTGAGCACGCCGCCGGTGTTCGGCATGATCAGGTGGTTCGCCAGCGCGTCGTCGACCGCCGCCTTGGCCGCGTCGGCGGCCGGCTGGATGACCGTCTCGTTGCTGGTGCGCATGGCCGTGGCGGCGCTGTCCACGTCCTGGTAGGTGATGCTGATGTTGGGCATGGCCGGGTCTCCCTCGGTCGCTGGTTCGGATGCTCGGTGTTGAGAAGTCGCTGAGAGGTCGCCTGAGAGGTCGCTGCGAGGTCGCCAGGGCGTCAGTCGTCCTCGACCCACCGGTTCCCGGGGCCCTCACGGGTGTAGGTGGTGGTCGTCTCGTTCCCGTCCTCGTCGGTTTCGGTGACGGTGCGGGTCCCCGAGCCGTCCTCGTTGACGGTGATGTCCTCGACGGTCTTGGTGCCGTCCGGGCCCTCGGTGGTGACGGTGTAGTCGCGGTCGTCGTAGCGCAGACCGGGGGTCCGCTCACCCTCGTACTCGGTGACCGACGTCGTCTCCTCGTCGTCGTGCGTGGTCGTCGCGGTCTCCGTGACGACCTCGCCGTTCTCGTCGTACGTGTAGTCCGTGACGGTCTTCGTCTCCGAGTCGTCCGGCAGGTTGACGGTCACCGACTCCGACGTGACGTTGCCGTCGTCGTCGTAGGTGAACTCGGTGGTCTGGGTGAACGTCTCGCCGTCCGGCAGGGTGGTGACCGAGGTCTCGCTCGTGATCTCGTAGGTCTCGTCGTCGTACTCGAGCGTGACCTCGGTCGTGGAGCCGTCCGCGTTGGTGAACTCCATGATGCTGGGCGGCTTCTCGCCCGGGACCGGCGGTTCCTCGGGGCTCGGCTGCTGGGGTGCCTTGCCGTCGTCGAGGTCCTGCTCCCACTGGTCGCAGAAGGACGGCCGGTCGTCCGCCGCGCACACCTCGCCCATCACCGCGTCCGGGTGCTCGTCGAAGTAGTCGGCGGCGCCGATGCTCTCCAGGTACTCGTTCCAGGTCTCGTTGGCCTCGACCCAGTTGTCGTGCCGTTCCTTCTCGTCCAGCCAGCGGTTGAACTCGGACCTGGCCGACGCGGCCGCCGCGCCCGCGGCGATCTCCGAGTCCTGCTGGAACAGCGCCGTCGCCACCCCCTCGAAGGTGTCGCCGAACTGCCGCAGCTTCTCGGTGGCCTTCTCGGTGCGGCTCTTCGACATCCGGAAGAACACGCCGAACTGGGTGGCCAGATAGCTGGAGCCGAAGACCGCGGTGTTCTCGGAGGCGGAGCGGTTCCCCATCTCCGCGAACTTGCCGCTGCCGCCGCCGTCGCCCGCCTGGTCGGCGAGCGAGTGCATGCCGCGCTGCATGGCGTAGAGCTCCTCGTAGTCCATCAAGAAGTCGGGCATACGCGCCTCCCTGGCCCGGAGTTCCTCGACTCCCCGCGTGGGGAGCGCCTTCTCACCCTCCACGCACCAGCCGTGGGGAAGGTTCAGGGAAGGTTCCGGCCGATCGCGGGAGTGAACCCCGGAGGCCGTTCGCGCGTGGAGGTTGCGAGGGACGCCACCGGCACCCCCGCGGCCCGCGGCAGCGAGAAGGAGAGGGACCCAGGTCATGCCACGCCCACCGGACTGGAGCGCGATCAACCTGGGCGAGGACCCGACGCCCGGCGACCCGGACGAACTCCAGGCGCTGATCGACTCGCAGGCCGAACTCCTCACCATCGCCGACGAGATCGACACCGGCCTCACCAACCTGATGAACGAGCACAGCGAGTCGTTCAAGGGCAAGACGGCCGACGCGCTGCGCGACCTCATGGACAACCGGCTGCGCAACTACGTCGACGGCTTCCGCGACGCCCACCAGGCCGTCCAGGACGCGCTGGTCACCTACCGCTCGGCCATGATCGAGCAGCAGGGCATCGCGGACGCCGCGCTCACCGCGGCGCAGGGCCTGGACGAGGACGACGAGGAGGGCCGGGAGACCCAGAAGAGCAAGGCCGAGGAAGCGCGCGAGGCACTGGAGAGCGCCGCCCAGACGGCCGGCGAGGCGCTGAACGCCGCCGCCTACGACATCCCCTCGCCCGTCGACGAGTGCGCCGAGTTCTGGAAGTTCCTGACCTTCTTCGCGATCGCCCTGATCCTGCCGGCCATCATCCTCGGCGGCCCGGTCGCGCTCGCCGCCCTCGCCATCAACGCCGCGCTGCTCGTCAAGACCGCGATCGACTTCGCCAACGGCGACGCCAGCATCACCGAACTGGTGCTGTCCATCATCGGTGTGCTGGTGCCCACCACCCGGGGCATCAACATCACGAAGATCGGCTCGACCTTCAAGAACTGGGGGAAGACCACCTTCGCGCCGATGAAGAACATGAACAGCCTCGGCAAGTTCATCTACCTGACGGACCTGGTGGGCCGGGGGATGCTCTGGGTGCCGATGCAGTTCGGCCGCGGCATCGCCTGGTTGGCCGTCTCGGGCTTCAACGGGCTGCGTGGCGCAGGCCACTTCACCGGGTTCGCGTTCGACACGCTGAAGGCGGGCTGGGGTGCCAACGGACTGGCAGGGCTCGGCCAGTCGGCCGTCAACATCACCCGTTGGACCGGCAGTACGGCCCTCTACCGGATCAGCAACGCCACCGGGTTCGGCGGCTACGTCGTCTCGCACTTCAAGGGCTTCGGCCCGCTGGCGATCATCGCCCCGGTCAACGCCGCCGAGATGGGCGCCACCTTCTCCCTGACCGGCCTCGGCCGGGCGTTCCGGATCTCGCTCGTCAACCGCGGCCTCGGCAACCAGTTCAGGACGGGCGCGTTCGTCCAGGGCGACAACGTCATCGACATCCGCGCCATCAGGGGCTTCGGGGCCGACGGGCTGCCGATCGTCGACGCCACCAAGCTGGCCAGGTACCAGCCGGCCGGGTTCGCCGGCACCCAGTCCTTCTCCGGCATCGCCCACGTGATCAACCTCGCCGACGCGGGCCGGTTCGGCCAGGGCGTCACCAACGGCGCCGGCGGCTTCGCCCTTCCCGACCTGCCCTCGATGCCGCCGATCTCGCTGCACTTCGCCGGCCGTGGCCTGGACATCGGCATCTCCGGGATGCCAGGCCCCGCCCTCGGCAGCAACGTCTTCGACATGCCGTCGATGAACACCGGCGGCCTGGTCGGCGCGACCCCGCCGTCCGTCGTGGTGCACATGCCGGGCCCCGGCGGCCAGCCGGTCGGCGTCGCCGTCCCGCTGCTCCCCGAGGGCTTCGCGGGCGGCACCAGGACGGGCGACCTGACGCTGACCATCAACATGGACGCGTTCACCCCGATCAGGGTCACCTACGGGCAGAACGGCATCACCATCACGCCGGCCACCGCCGACGGCCGGATGCCCGCCATCTCGATCGCCAACATGCCGCAGCTCGGGGACATGAGCGTGGTGTCGCCGAACGCCATCCACATCCCGACGGCCAACCTCAACCCGGGCGCCGGGGTCGTCGACGCCAACGTCGGCCAGGGCCTCGGCAACCTGCCGGCGACGGCACCCCGACTCGACGGCGACGGGCTCGCGCTCGACCTCAACCTGCCCTCGATGCCGTCGCTCCGGCTGAACTTCGCCGACCAGGGCATGTCGCTGAGCATGCCGGACGTCAACCTCGCCGGGGCCAGCCGCCCGATGCTGGACCTCGGGCCCGTCGAGATGCCCAACATGCAGGGGCTCAACACCTCGATGCCGGCGCTCGCGGACAACGTCAGCATCGCCCCGCCGACCGCCGCGCAGATCGACAACGTCACCGTCGCCAACGCGATGCCGGACGGCGTCTCCATCGCCGCGCCCAACCCGAGCCAGCTGGACGTCAACCTCGGCAACACCAACTCCTTCTCCATCAACCTCGGCGAGGGGCTCCAGCACTCACTCAACGACGCGCCGACCGTCACGCCCGCCGCCCAGTCACCGCAGCTCGACGTCACCGTGGCCCCGCCGGCCGCCGCCGTCACCCCGCCGCCGGTGGTCGCCACCCCGCCCACGGTGCGGGCGACGGGCGCCGAGACGGCCGCGCTCGGCGACATCACGCTGAACATGAACGGCGTGGCCCCGATCAAGATCAGCTCCATCGAGGCGCGCCCCGTCGGACTCTCGGCCAGCAACGACCTGTCGCTCTCGAACGGCGTCAGGGCCGGCGACATCGACGTGCCGGGCGGCATCAGGGCGGCCGACATCCCGACGCCCGCCGACGCCAAGTTCTCCGCCGCCGTGCCCGCCAACGGCGCCAACGACGCGGGGGTCAGCCGCTTCACCGAGGCGACGGACGGCCCCCGGCCGACCGGCACCGGGTACACGCCGCCGACGCTCGACAGCCACCTCGCGGAGGGCGTGACCGCCGCCCCGCAGCCCGTCCCCGTGCCGCTCGCCGCGCGCCCCGAGACCACGGTCACCCCGCCGGCCCCCGCCCCGACGCTGGAGAAGGCGGTCGGTGGCGGCGGTGGCGGCGGCAGGTCGATCTCCGACCTGTTCAGCGGCAAGCTCTGGGACATCAATCCGGACGTGGCCATGTGGCGGGCGTTGGAGGAGCTGGGCATCACCCACAACGCCCCGCCGCCGGCCTACTTCCAGACGGTGACGGTCAACACGGCCTTCACCTCGAACGGTTCGGGCGCGCTCAACGGCGCGGACGACATCCCGCTGCAGAACCTGGGCTCGGGGAGCAACACCACCACGACCAACACCGCGCAGCCCGTGGCGAACGTCAGCCCGCCCATCACCCAGGGCACGCCGCTGCCGGGCGGGCCGGGGACGGTCAACTCGCCGTCGCAGGTGCTCGGGCCGCCGCCGGCGAGCGGATCCACGAGCCACCTCGGCACCTCCCAGCCGGGCCCGCTCCCGTCGGTCGGCTCGTCCTCCTCCCACTTCACGACGCACGGGTTCGGCGGCACGTCCTCGACGGGCGCCCTGGACGACCTCACCGAGCTCGCGCCCCCGCCACCCCCCGGCCGTTCTGCCGAGGACGCCAGCGGCTCGGGCGGCTCCGGCTCCACGTTCACGCACACGCCCCGCCCCTTGGCGCCGCAGGGTGCCCACAGCGTCACCTTCGAGGCCGCAGAGGTCAACGGCGTCCGCTTCGCGACCAGCTTCGACGAGAGCGGCGCCGTCAGCCAGGTCCAGCTCGTCACCGGCAACGGCGCGCCGATCCAGGCCACCCATGCCGCCGGCGACCCGCGGGGCCTGTTCCGGGCGCAGCAGAACCTCGGCGGCGGCGTGACCCGCGACCTGAGCTTCCGGGTGGACGGCGACGGCGTCCACCTGGTCACGGTCGAACGCACCGCGTCCCTCGCGGACGCCCGGTTCGGCCAGGTGAACCTGGTGATCGACGATCTCGCCCCCGGCGGGCCGACCGTGACCGGCGCCACCGGGCCCGGCAACGTGCCGGTCACCTTCGCGGCGGGCGACACGGCGGGCACGGTGCGCGTGCACCGGGACTTCGGCGGCGGCGTCTCGCGCGACCTGACGGTCCGGATCAACGACGCCCAGCCGCTCGGCCTGCACCGGAACGTCGACCTCGGCGGCGTCCAGGGCTTCACCGGCTCCTCGCTCCGCTTCGACGAACTGGCCGGCGGCGCACCCGACCTGGTGCGCGCCGACGGATCCGTGGTGCCGGGCGGTGTCACCGGGCTCGGCACCCACATCAACGGCCACCACCTCGTCACGCTCAACCAGAACCGGCTCGTCGTCGACGGCAGCGGCACCGCCACGCACCACGTGCTGAGCCTGCCGACGCCGCCGACGACCGTTCCCGCCGGCCGGACCGCGGCCGACTACCACCTCTTCGCGCCCATCAACGACGCCGCGAGCGGCGCCACGATCCGCGGGCTCGACGGGGAGCAGCTGGCCGGTGTCACGCGTGTCCCCCAACAGGGCCACGGCACCCGCCTGGTCGGCGCGGGCGTCCACGTCTCCGTCGACTCCACCGGCACCCAGCTGTCCCGGGTCGTCGAGCTCACCGGCCACGGCGGCGCGACGCGGAACGTTTTCGTCCACACCCCGGTGGGCGACGGGGCCGCCCCGACGTTCCGCGGCGCGGACGGCACCGCGGCCACCGGCCTCACCCACCAGCCGGGCGGCAACTTCCAGCAGGTCGCCGGCAACGTGACCAGCACCTACCACCCGAACGGCACCCTGATCCAGGACGTCGTCCACCACACCAGGGGACCCCTCGTCGGTCAGGACGTCACCGTGCCCAACGGCGCCCCGCCCCGCGTCGGGACCACCCCGGGCGTCGCGCAGGGCACCACCGGCACCTTCCGCATCCCGGTGCCGACCGGGCCGCACGCCATCGTCAACCAGGCCGGCGACCTGGTCGGCACCGCCACCCAGTTCGTCGGGCGCAACGGCGTCGGCCTCGACGCCTTCGGCCACCTGCCGGTCCCGCCCGGCAGCGCGACCCCCGTCCTGCACACCGGCAACGGCGGCGCGATCCCCGCCGGCACCGTCCGGGGCGGCATGGTCACCCTGCCCAACCCGCACGGCAACACGGTCCACCGGTACGACGGTTCACTGATCGAGGAGACCTTCCGGGTCAACGGCGGTCCCGGCTCCGTCAACGGCCACGACCTGGTGGTCCGGCAGGGCAACCCCACCGCCACGATCACGCCGGTGGGAGCCCAGCGCCCCACGGCGTCCGCCACGGTCGTCGAGCAGTTCGACCAGGTGGGCACGAGCACCGGCCTGCGCCTCGACATCAACGGCCGCGGCCTGGCCATCGACAACCACGGCAACGTCACCCACGACGTCCTCACCATCAACCAGCCGGGACAGCCGGCGCGTTACGCGTTCGTCGACACCACCAACCCGGCCGGTGTCGGACTGCGGAACGCGGACGGCACCCCCGCGCCCAACGTCACCATCACGCGGCTGCCGAGCGGGGATCTCCAGGTCAGCACCCCGGGCAACGGCATCGTCGCCCGGTTCGGCAACGACGGCGCGTTCCAGTTCCAGGACACCCGGCTGCCCGGCATCGGCGCGGGCGGCACCGACCAGTTCGTGCGGATGCGCCAGTTCGAGAACCACGTCGACCACCGCGCCTACGAACTGCTCGACAACAACCGCGCCGTCGTCCCCGACCGGACCGTGCTGCCCCGGCCCCGGACGGCGGCCAACCCCAACCCCGGCTTCCGCGTCAACGGCGAGGACGGCGCCTTCCGGCTCTACCGGCAGGACGGTCACCTCGACGTCTCCGTCAGCGCGCCCGACGCCACCACCAAGGTCCGCGACGTCACGCTGCACGCGGCGGACGGCGGCGCCCCGACCAACCTGCGGGTCCTCGAACTGTCGGACGGCGTCGACTCCCGCTACCTCGACATCACCAACGTCAACGCCCTCCAGCTGCGTGGCGGCGAGCTCACGCCGATCACCACCCACGGCACCATTCACACCCTGCCGAGCAACGGCGGCTACCGCGTCGACGGCCACGGCGCCCGGGCCAACGAGTGGCAGGAGTACAGCACCACCGGCAAGATCACCGCGCAGCGGATCGACGTCTTCCACCAGGGCCGGGCCGTCGGCAACCAGCACTTCCTCATCGACTACCGGACCAACCCCGACGCCCCCACCTGGACCAGGAACAGTGGCGTCGCCGGCGCCACCGCCCCGCAGAACCCGGGGTGGTTCGACTTCGGCAAGGTCGACGTCAAGGGCGGTGAGCGCGGCCACGTCTCGCTGCTCTCCCACTCCGGTGCCCCGGTCTTCGACCGCCGGGTGCTGCCCGACGGCGCCGTGCTCGACAGCCATGTCGCCGCCCCCAGCCTGCGCGGCGGGAACGGCGTGCCCTACGGCCCCGGCAGCCGGGACCACTGGTCGGAGATCCGGGCCGACGGCAACCTGGGCGACTTCGGCCGCCGCAAGTGGAGCGTCAGCGGCCGCGCCTGGGTCGACTACGACAACGCCGGCAACCCCGTCCGCCACTTCCGGGAGAACCCGCAGGGCGGCCACGTCATCGCCGACATGCGCGGCATGAACGCGCACTACTGGTCCGGCAGCACCAGCACCTGGTACCGGTTCGACGCCGACTACCAGCAGGTCGCCTCCGGCACCAGGACCTGGAGCCCGGGCCGGGCGTGGATCGACCGGATGCCCGACCCCACCACCGGCGAGACCAAGCTGGTGCACCAGAAGGTCGGCCGGATCGCGGGTCTTGACAACCTCCGCCGCTACACCGCGCACGACATCAACGCCAACGGCAGCTGGAGCGCCGAGTGGAAGGCCATCGCGCCCACCGGCAAGGAGGTCGGCGGCTCCGCGGCCCTGAAGAACGGCGACATCCTCACCATCGAGCGGATCGCCGAGCAGCGGCCGCCGAACGCCTGGCGTTCGGTGCTCAGCTCGGAGTTCCGGGGCACCGACTTCGGTACGGACCAGGCCGGTTGGGCCAAGGACAGCAGGATGCAGGTCGCCCGCTGGGAGCAGAGCAACAACACGGGCGTCGTCAACCACGGCGTGCAGCTCACCAGCCAGCACGGCCACGGCGTGTTCCGGATCAGCCACACCGGCGACTTCGTCGGCGAGACGCGCAAGCTCACAGGCGGCAACGAGCTCACCGTGGGCGACAACGTCAAGCTGCCGGACGGCGTGACCCTGCCCAACGGCTACCAGGCGTGGTCCGAGGGCGCCGGCAAACTGGAGGGCCACCGCAGCTTCAACACGGCGGACTTCAACGGCGTCACGCTGCCGCCGCGCAGCGGCAAGACCGGCAACGACGTGCTCTTCGTGGACCGGTTCCGCACCGACGCGACCCACGCCAACCCGTTCACGCCGACCGCCAACGCCGGGGACTGGAACATCGCCCGGGTCGGGTTCAAGGACGGCACCATCCTCGAGTACAAGCCGCGCCCCACTGAGAGCCCGGCCGGCACCACGCTCGACTTCCGCCGCACGGGCCACCAGGGCAACGCCGGCAACGACTGGATACTCCTCGACCACCACGGCGCGGTGATCGCCCGCCAGGACACCTTCGGTCTCGACACCAACGCCTTCCGGGTCTGGAGCGACGGCAACGGCCGGTGGGTCGGCGCCGACGGGTCAAGCGGCGTCCGCAAGTACGCGGCGACCAACGACATCCACTACCGGGGCTGGGACCGCCACTCCTTCCAGGACTTCATGGACGGCCAACTGGTCCGCGAGCACCGGCTGCTGGCGGACGGCACCACCCTGGACGCGTTCAAGCTGCCTCACACCCCGGGCCAGCCGCCGGCCTGGCGCTGGAACAAGATCGACGCCGACGGCAGCGTGCGGGGGTTCGGGAACCAGGACGCACGAGTCCGCCAGTGGTTCGACTCCCGGGGGAACGTGCTGGGCGACTGGCAGCGTGGCGCCCGCTGGGTCGACAACCTGAACGAGGGCGGCGTCACCCTGCGGATCCAGGAGATCCCGGCGTTCGCGAGGAGCGGCAACCCGGCGCGCGACATCCTCACCATCGAGCCGTTCCGGGTCCGCGAGTACGTCGCGAAGCCGGACGGCCTGGACGCGGCGCGGGGCGCCGACGCCTACCGCGCCTGGAAGGAACACGACGCCGGCGCCGTGGTGCGCGAGATGAAGCGGCTGTCCGACGGCTCCTTCCTGGAGACGGAGACCTGGCAGAAGCAGTGGCGCCGGCACGTCTTCGGCGACGGCAACGGCCACACCGTGGTCACCGAGCGCACCATCCCGGGCAACATCTTCCAGCGCGACACCTTCGGCACCACCCATCTCGTGGGCCGCGAGACGCACTTCATCGACTTCTCCAACGAGTTCCGCGGCTTCACCCGCGAGTGGAACGAGTCGCTGCGCTGGAGCTGGGGACCGGCCGTCACCAACCGGCCGGGCACGGTGCGGGGTGCCGAGTCCCTCTACACGCCGTTCCTCGCCAACAACATGGGCTCGGCCGCTGTCGCGTTCACGCAGGAGTTCACCCTGGACTTCCTGCTCAACCTCGCGGTCTTCGGCATCGTCTCGGCGGCCACCGGCACCCCGTTCACCATCACCGACGTCCAACAGGCCGCCTTCGGCGCCGCCATCGGCGCGAGCCTCAAGTCCCTCTCGGTCGGCCTCCACAACTGGGGTGCCCACCGCACCGCCTGGAAGGTCGGCTTCGGCAACGCGGACCAGGGCTACGCCTACCACTTCCGCCAGAACGACGACAACTGGGCCTCCGAGTTCGCCGGCAACGAGAAGGTACTGCGCTGGCGTGGCGGCACCTACGACTTCTTCGTCAACGCCGGGGTCGGCGGCCTGTCCGGCTTCGTCGGCGCGGCCGCCGGCGCGGCGATCTTCGGCGTCAAGGACTCCGAGGGCGACCGGCACAAGCTCTCCGGCGGCGACGCGCTGATGTACGGCGTCGTCGGCCTCGTGGGCGGCCTCGCCGGCACGTTCAGCGTCGGCGCCGTCCGCGGCATGATGCAGAACACCGCGGCCGCCCGCCTCTACCACCGTGCCGGTGTGATCGACTTCCTGGTGATGCCGGTCCTGGGCAAGCTGATCGACAAGAACCTGGCCGCGTTCGCTCTGGGCCCGGCCATTCGCGAATCCCTCGGCATCGTCCCGCCCGGGACCGACCCTTCCAACGAACAGCCCTTCGACTTCACCCCCTCGTGACCGGAAGGAGCGCCAACCCGCGTGGTGAGCCTCCGAGGCCCCCCAGGGGGCGACACCACGCGGCCCGACCAGCCCGAAGCCTTCGTCGCGTACCACGGCGCACAGCGCCCCGACGCTTCTCCAACCCCCGGACGAAACCCGGGATCTCCACGCTAGGAGTCCGATGACCGACGAGCCGATCCGCGTCGCGCCCCGCACCCGGGGCGCGCACCGCACGATCACCGAGGCCCTGGCCGTCGCCCCGGCCGGCGCGGTGATCAGCGTCGCGCCCGGCGAGTACGCCGAGTCGTTCCGCCTCGCCCGCCGGGTGACGCTGCTGCCGCAGCACGGCAACGGCTCGGTGACCGTCGCGGTGCCGCTGGCCGCCGGGCCGCTGACCGTGGCCGCGCCCGACTGCCGGATGCGCGGCCTGGTGCTGCGCGGCGCGGACCCGGCCGAGGCGCTGCTGCGAGTGGAGGACGCCTCGGGGCTCACCCTGGAGGACTGCGTCGTCAGCCACGGCCGGGTCGAGGTGCTCGGCTCCCGCAACCTCACCGCGCGCCCCGAGGTCCCGGTGGGCACCATCCCGCTGGACAACGACCTGTCGGCCGAGCTCGCCGACCCCACCGCCGGCGGCGTGCTGGTGACCAGGCGCACCCGGCTGCGGGCCGCCAGGCACACCGCGCTGCACCTCACCGGGGACGCCCTGGCGCGCCTGGACGACACCGCCATCGACGGCGTGGAGGGCATCGGCGTCGCCGTCTCCGGCAGCGCCGTGCTCCGCGCCGACCTGCTGCGGGTGCACGGCGGCTCCGGCTCCGCGCTGCGCGCCCGCGACACCTCCCGGGTGCTGCTGCGCGGCAGCGGCCTGTTCGGCGCGGGCCGCAACGGGGTGCTGGTGCAGGACGCGGCCGAGGCGCTGCTCACCGACTGCCGGGTGGAGAACGCGGCCCGCTCCGGGGTGCGTCTCGACCACACGGCGAAGGCCGAGATCAACGAGTCGACGCTGGCCGGCGCCCGGCTCTCCGGCGTCGAGGTGCGCGACCAGGCCCGGGTGATGGCCCGCGGGGCGCGGGTGACGGGCGGCGAGACCGGGGTCAGGCTGCGCTCCACCGAGGAGTCGCTGCTGTTCTACTGCACGGTGACCGGGCAGCAGGGCAACGGCGTCGAGTTGTCGGCGGGCGCCGACCCGCGGCTGCGCGGGGTGCGGGTGGCGCGCTCCGGCAAGCACGGGGTGTTCGTCGGTGAGGGCGCCAGGGGCACCTTCGACCACTGCGACGTGATCGCCAGCGCGCTGCCCGCGCTGCACGTGGCCAGGGACGCGGCGCCGCGCTTCCGCGGCTGCCGGGTCTTCGACTCCGCGCACGACCTGGGCCTCGGCGAGGGCGCCCACGCCGTCTTCGAGAACTGCGTCGCGATCAACGTCGGCTCGCCCCGGCTGCCCGGGCTCGACCGCGGCCACGGCGGCCCCGAGCACCCGCCCACGCACAGCCCGGGACAGGACCGGCGCCGCAGGCCCCGCGACCACGACCACGACCGGGACCGGAACCGCGGCCAGGGGCCGGCCGCCGCGGCCCCGAGGCCGACCGCCACCGCCACCACCGCGGAGCGGCCAGGGGACGAGTACGAGGACGGCCCGACCCAGGAGTCGCTGCCGGAACTCCTCGCCGAACTGGACGAGCTGGTCGGTCTCGACGGCGTCAAGCGGGACGTCAGCGGCCTGGTCAAGCTGATGCAGACCGTGCGGATGCGGCAGGAGGCCGGCCTGCCGGCCCCGCCGCTCAGCCGCCACCTGGTCTTCGCCGGCAACCCGGGCACCGGCAAGACCACGGTGGCCAGGCTCTACGGCCGGCTGCTGAGCGCCCTCGGGCTGCTCTCCCGCGGCCACCTGGTGGAGGTCGACCGCAGCGCCCTGGTCGGCGAGTACATCGGTCACACAGGACCCAAGACCACCGAGGCGTTCGAGAAGGCCATGGGCGGGGTGCTGTTCATCGACGAGGCGTACGCGCTCACCCCGGCCGGGGTGGCGCAGGACTTCGGCAGCGAGGCCATCGCCACCCTGGTGAAGCTGATGGAGGACCACCGCGACGAGGTCGTCGTCATCGCCGCCGGCTACCCGGGCGAGATGAGCCGCTTCATCAACTCCAACCCGGGCCTGGCCTCCCGCTTCACCCGCAGCCTGACCTTCGCGGACTACTCGACGGAGGAGCTGGTCAGCATCGTGGAGCACAACGCCCGCCGGCACCGGTACCAGCTCACGGAGGGCGCCCGCAAGGCGCTCACCGGCTACCTGGGCGCCATCCCGCGCGGGGAGGGCTTCGGCAACGGCCGCACCGCCCGCCAGCTGTTCCAGAACATGACGGAACGCCAGGCCATGCGCGTCGCCGAGCTCACCAACCCCGAGCAGGACGCGCTGATATCGCTCACGGAGTACGACCTGCCGGCGTGAGCGCGGGGGCACGGTCCCGGGGGCTCCGCAGGTTTCCGAGGGTGACCAGGCCCCCGGCGAGGAAGATCGCCGTGCCCCCGGCCACGATCTCCAGGCTGAGGGGCTCACCCTCCAGGGCCACCGCCAACAGGGCGGCGGTGCCGGGCTCCACGTAGGAGAGGACGCCGAGCTCCAGGGCCGTCACCCGCCGCATCAGGCTCTGGTAGGCGATGCCGAGGCAGGCGGTGAGGAGGACGCCGAGCAGGACGAGCCGGCCCAGCTCGTCCCGGGTGAGGGCCGGCCTGGCGAGCAGGTACGTCGGGCTCAGCACCAGGGCGGCCACCAGCGTCTGGTAGAACACCAGGGTGGTCGGGTCGATGTCGTCGGCGTACCGCTTGAGACAGATGATCCACAGGGCGTAGGACAGCGCGGAGCCCGCCCCGAACGCCACGCCGACGGGGCAGAGTTCGGCGCCCCCCTCGCCGCCCGTCACGACCACCGCCGTGGCGGCGACGGCCAGCGGCAGCGCCGTCAGCGACAGCGGGGTCGGCCGCTCCCGCAGCAGCAGCGGGGCCAGCAGGGCGACCAGGACCGGGGCCGTCGAGGTCATGAGCACGGCGCTGATGATCGACGTCTGCTGCAGGGCCGCGAAGTGCATCACCCACTGGACGCCCATCAGCACCCCGGGCACGAGGACCACAGGTCCTGGGAAGCGCAGCAGCCGGCGGTGCCGGGACGGCGCGAGCAGGATCGCGAGCGCCGCCGCGGCGGTCACCACCCGCCAGAAGGCGATGACCGTCGGGGACAGCGTGAGACCGGCGACGAGGACGGAGACGGTGCCGGAGAGGGCCGCGCACAGGGCGACGCCCAGGGCGGCGGTGGCGGATCTCAGGTCGCCGCTCCGGCTGGGTCCTGGGGCCGGTTCGTTGCTCATGGCCGGATCTCCTGGGTCGGGGACGGCACCGGACAGCGTTCCGCACCTGTTCGGCGCGTCTCAAGATCAGACTTCTGTGCGACGGGGGGCGCGCCCCGGGATCCGGCCGGCCCGGTCGAGGCCGTGGGGGAGCGGCCTCGGGGGGCGGGACTGCTCCGTCTGTGTTACCAAGGCAGGGGGCCATTTGTGGTCCTTGGTCCGGCTTGCTCCGGATTGCTGTCCCCGACGCGGAGGAATGGAGCCGTCTCATGGCCGAGAAGGTGGCGGACTATGTGCTGAGCAGGTTGCGCGACTGGGAAGTGGAGCACGTGTTCGCCTACGCCGGGGACGGCATCAACGGGCTGCTCGCGGCCTGGGGGCGGGCGGAGGACAAGCCGCAGTTCATCCAGGCGCGGCACGAGGAGATGGCGGCCTTCGAGGCCGTCGGCTACGCCAAGTTCTCCGGCCGGGTCGGCGTCTGCGCGGCCACCTCGGGGCCCGGCGCGATCCACCTGCTGAACGGGCTGTACGACGCGAAGCTCGACCACGTGCCCGTCGTCGCCATCGTCGGACAGACCAACAGGAGCGCCATGGGCGGCTCCTACCAGCAGGAGGTCGACCTGCTCTCGCTGTTCAAGGACGTGGCCTCCGACTACTGCGAGATGGTCACCGTCCCCCAGCAGCTGCCCAACGTCATCGACCGCGCCTTCCGCACCGCCCGGGCCCGCCGCACGGTCACCGCCGTGATCATCCCGGCCGACGTGCAGGAGCTCGACTACCAGCCGCCGACGCACGCCTTCAAGATGGTGCCGTCCAGCCTCGACACCTCGACCGGCGCGCCCGTGCCCGCGGAACAGGACATCGAGCGCGCCGCCACGCTGCTCAACGAGGGCGGCAAGGTCGCGGTGCTGGTCGGCCAGGGCGCGGCCGGCGCCAGGGACGAGGTGATGGAACTCGCCGACCGGCTGGGCGCCGGCGTCGCCAAGGCCCTGCTCGGCAAGGACGTGCTCTCCGACGAACTGCCGTACGTCACCGGGGCGATCGGCCTGCTCGGCACCCGCCCCTCCTACGAGTTGATGCGGGACTGCGACACGCTGCTCGCCATCGGGTCCAGCTTCCCCTACACGCAGTTCCTGCCGGGGTTCGGTCAGGCCAGGGGCGTGCAGATCGAACTCGACCCGCACATGGCGGGCATGCGCTACCCGTTCGAGGTCAACCTCATCGGCGACGCCCGCGAGACCCTGCGGCTGCTGCTGCCGCGCCTGGAGCAGAAGAAGCACGACGTCTGGCGGCGCGACATCGAGCGGAACGTCGAGCGCTGGTGGAAGACGATGGACCGCCGCGCCGCCACCGAGGCCGACCCGATCAACCCGGAGCTGGTGGCGCACGCCCTCTCCGAGGTGGTGCCCGAGGACGCGATCATCTCCGCCGACTCCGGCTCCTCGGCCAACTGGTACGCCCGGCACGTCAGGTTCCGCGGCCGGATGCGCGGCTCGCTCTCCGGGAACCTCGCCACCATGGGCCCCGGCGTGCCCTACGCGATCGGCGCCAAGTTCGCCCACCCGGACCGGCCGGCCATCGCCCTGGTCGGGGACGGCGCGATGCAGATGAACGGCCTCGCCGAGATGATCACCGCCGGCAAGTACTGGCGGGAGTGGCGCGACCCGCGGCTGGTGGTCGGGGTGCTCAACAACCAGGACCTCAACCAGGTCACCTGGGAGATGCGGGCCATGTCGGGGGCTCCGCAGTTCGAGCCCTCGCAGCGCATCCCCGACGTGCCCTACGCCGAGTTCGCCCGCTCCATCGGGCTGCACGCGGTGCGGGTCGACAGCCCGGAAGGGGTGCGGGACGCCTGGCGCGAGGCGCTGGCCGCCGACCGGCCGAGCGTGCTGGAGTTCGTCACCGACCCGGCCGTCCCGCCGATCCCGCCGCACGCCACCTGGGAACAGGCCGAGTCCACGGTGTCCGCCCTGCTGCAGGGCGACCCGGACCGCGCCGACGTCGTCAAGATCGGCCTCAAGCAGAAGGTCCAGGAGTTCCTGCCCGGCCGCCGCGGCCGGGGCTGAGCCCGCGACCGGCGGCGCGACCCCGGGGGGCCATCGAAGAAGGACGGTGATCCGATGAGCGAGCGCCTGGTGCGCGACCCGGGGCCCGAGGACTTCGCCGGCCTTGACATGCGCCGGCTACAGGCCGAGTTGACCGCCCGGGTCGAGGGCGAGGTCCGCTTCGACCCGGGCAGTCGTGGCGCCTACGCGACCGACGCCTCCAACTACCGGCAGGTGCCGCTCGCCGTGGTGCTGCCCCGCACCGTCGACGACGCCGCCGCGGCCGTCGCCGTCTGTGCCGAACAGGGCGCGCCCGTGCTCTCCCGGGGCGGCGGCACCAGCCTGGCCGGCCAGTGCACCAATGTCGCCGTCGTGATCGACTGGACGAAGTACTGCGACCGGCTCGTCTCCGTCGACCCGGCGGCCAGGACCTGTGTCGTGGAGCCCGGCATCACGCTGGACGCCCTCAACCGGCAACTCGCCGAACATCACCTGAAGTTCGGCCCCAAGCCGGCCACCCACACGCACTGCGCGCTCGGCGGCATGATCGGCAACAACTCCTGCGGCGCCTCGGCGCAGGCGTACGGCAAGACCGTCGACAACGTGCGGGCGCTCGAGGTCCTCACCTACACCGGGGCCCGCATGTGGGTCGGGCCCACCGACGAGCGCCGCTACCAGGAGATTCTCGCCGCCGGCGGCGAGCCGGCCCGGCTCTACCGGGGCCTGCGCGCGCTCGCCGAGGAGTACGCCGACGACATCCGCGCCGGCTACCCCCGCATCCCGCGCCGGGTCTCCGGGTACAACCTCGACTCGCTGCTGCCGGAGAACGGCTTCGACCTGGCCAAGGCGCTGGTCGGCAGCGAGAGCACGCTGGTCACGGTGTTGCGCGCGGAGCTCGACCTGGTGCCGGTCGAGGCGGCCGACGCCCTCGTGGTGCTCGGCTACCCCGATGTCTGCGCCGCCGCCGACGACGTGCCGCGGGTGCTCGAACACTGCCGGCCGCTCCAACTGGAGGCACTCGACGACCGGATGGCGCAGCTGATGCGCGAGGAGGGGGTGCACGCCGACTCGCTCGCGATGCTGCCGCGCGGCGGCAGCTGGCTGTTCGTGCAACTCGGCGGCGACACCCCCGAGGAGGCCCAGGAGGAGGCCGGGCGGCTGCTGGCCGGACTCGGCCTGGCCGAGGACGACGACCGGGTGGCGATCTCCGAGGACCCGCTCAGGGAGCAGAAGTTCCTCCAGGCCAGGGAGGCCGGTCTCGGCGTCACCGCCCGGCCGCCGGACGGCCGCGAGACCTGGGAGGGCTGGGAGGACTCGGCCGTGCCGCCGGAGCGGCTCGGCGACTACCTGCGGGACCTCAAGCGGCTGTTCGAGGAGTTCGGCTACGACCACCCGTCGCTCTACGGGCACTTCGGCCAGGGCTGCGTGCACACCCGCATCCCGTTCGGCCTCAGGAACGCGCAGGGGGTCGCCGGCTTCCGGGAGTTCATGCTGCGCGCCGCCGACCTCGTGGTCTCCTACGGCGGTTCGCTCTCCGGCGAGCACGGCGACGGCCAGGCGCGCGGCGAACTGCTCGACCGGATGTTCGGCCAGCGGCTCGTGGCGGCGTTCGCCACCCTCAAGGGCCTGTTCGACCCGGACAACCGGATGAACCCGGGCAAGATCGTCTCGCCGGTGCCAGGACGCGGCCCCAACCCGCTCGACGGCCAACTGCGGCTCGGCCCGCGCTGGCGCCCGCACGACACCCCCACCCACTTCGACTACCCCGAGGACGACCACCTCTTCCGCCGCGGCGTGATGCGCTGCGTCGGCATCGGCAACTGCCGCTCCCAGGAGGGCGGCGTGATGTGCCCGTCCTACCGGGCCACCGGCGAGGAGGAGCACTCCACCCGGGGCCGCGCCCGGCTGCTGTTCGAGATGATGGGCGGCCACGCCGACGCGGCGATCAGCGACGGCTGGCGCTCCACCGAGGTGCGCGACGCCCTCGACCTGTGCCTGGCCTGCAAGGGCTGCAAGTCCGACTGCCCCACCGGCGTCGACATGGCCACCTACAAGGCCGAGTTCCTCGCCCACCACTACGCCGGCCGGCCCCGCCCGGCGGCCCACTACACGCTCGGCTGGCTGCCGCTGTGGGCCAGGATCGCCCAGGCCGCGCCCCGCGCCGTCAACGCCGCCCTGCACGCCCCCGGGCTCGCACCGCTCGGCAAGCGGCTCGCGGGCGTCACCCCGGAGCGGGACCTGCCGCTCTTCGCCGAGCGGTCCTTCCTCGACTGGTGGCGCGGACGCGGCGTGCCCGAGCCGATCCCCGGCGACCCGCGCGCCGTGCTGCTGTGGCCCGACACCTTCAGCACCTACTTCCACCCGCACGTCGCCCAGGCCGCCGTCGAGGTCCTGGAGGCCGCGGGCCTGCGCGTCGCCGTCCCCGAGCGGCCGGTCTGCTGCGGGCTCACCTGGCTCTCCACCGGCCAACTCGACCGCGCCGCACGGGTGTTGCGCAGCACCGTGGACACGCTGCGGCCCTGGCTCACCGCCGGCACGCCGATCGTCGGCCTCGAACCCTCCTGCACCGCCGTCTTCCGGGCCGACGCGCCCGAGATGTTCAGCCACGACGAGGACGTCCGGCGCCTCGCCGGCCAGACCGTCACGCTCGCCGAGGCGCTGCTGCGGCACGCCCCGGACGGCTGGCACCCGCCGGCCGTGCGCCGCGCCGCCCTCGTGCAGACCCACTGCCACCAGCACGCGGTGCTCGGCCAGGACCCCGACCGCGAGGTGCTGCGCAGGGCCGGCATCGACGCCGAGATCCCCGACTCCGGATGTTGCGGCCTGGCCGGCAACTTCGGCTTCGAACGCGGCCACCACGACGTTTCGATGGCGTGCGCCGAACGCGTGCTGCTGCCCGCCGTCCGGGACGCCGGGCCCGACACGCTGATCCTCGCCGACGGCTTCAGCTGCCGGACCCAGATCGACCAGTCCGACACGGGCCGCCGCGCCATGCACCTGGCCGAGGCCCTGGCGCTCGGCCTGCCAGGCTCAACCCCGGCGCCCGCCGACCGCCCCGAGACGGTCGCCGCGCCGCGCCCCGAACTCCACCACGCGGACGGCCGGCTGGCCGCCGCGACCGCGACCGCCGCCGCGGCGGCCACCGCCCTCGCCGCGACCCTCGCGACCACCGCCAGGTACCGCGCGGGCCGCGGCCGCCGAACGCCGTAACCCGCCGCCCGGACGGCCCAGCACCGCGCGCGCGGCCGGCAGGACCGTGCGCAGACTCGTCACATGGGAGACGACTCGGAGCGGCCAGGCCGCCACGCAAGGCGCCGGCCCAAGCCGGTACGCGGCCCGCTCGGGGCCGCCCGCAGGGCCAGCGGACGCATCGAACAACTGGTCGGCCACCCGGTGGACGGCGTCTCGGCCGTCTCGCGCGAGGAGGAGGGCTGGCGGGTGGACGTCGACGTCCTCGAAGTGCCCAGGATCCCGGACACGACGAGCCTGTTGGCCACCTACCAGGTCGACCTCGACGAGGACGGGGAGCTCCTGCGCTACCGCAGGGTGCGTCGCTTCCGGCGCGCCGCGCCGACCGAACCCGAGGGCGTCTACTGACGCCCGCAGCGTAAGGAGAGACCCGGCATGACGGTCACCACCACCTACCGCGACGACGTCGCCTGCGTCCCGCGCACCGGCACCCTCTACGACGTCATCGACATCATCCTCGACCGCGGCATGGTCATCGACGTCTTCCTGCGGGTCTCGCTGGTGGGCATCGAGATCCTCAAGATCGACGTCCGGGTGGTGATCGCCAGCGTCGACACCTACCTGCGCTTCGCCGAGGCGTGCAACCGGATAGACCTCGAGGAGGACAGCCGCTCCCGCACCGTCCCCGAACTCTTCGGCGGCATGGCCGGGGCGAGGCACCCGGCCGAGGCGGCGGCCCGCAAGGGACTGAAGAAGGCCGTGAAACGCAAGGGGCACAAGGCCAAGGAGGCCCTGACCCCCGGCCACCACCGCTCCGTCAAGAAGAAGCTCAAGCACGCCGGGGAGGCCGTCGAGGAGACCGGCGAGCGCGCCACCGAGGGGCTGCGCCGCCAGACCCGCCGACACGGCCCCGGCAGGGGCTGAGCATGGCCACCGGGAAGGTCTACGTCTACGGCGTCGTGCACGCCGGCCGCACGCCACCGGCGGACCGCCGGGGCGTCGGCTCCCCACCGGCCAGGCCGCGGGTGCTGCGGGCCGGGCCGCTGGCCGCCGTCGTCAGCGCGCCGCCCGAACGGCTGCTCGCCCGGAGGCGCGACCTGCTGGCCCACCAGGACCTCCTGCTGGCACTCGCCGCCGAAGGACCGGTGATCCCCATGCGCTTCGGCGTGGTCGCGCCGGACGCCGAGGCCGTCCGCCGGCGACTGCGGGAGGACGAGGCCGAACACCTCGCCACCCTCGAACGGCTCGACGGCCGCCTGGAGCTGAACCTCAAGGCGTTCCCCGTGGAGGAGGCCATGGCCGACCTCGTCCGCGAGGACCGGACCGTCCGCCGACTGCGGGAGGCGGCCAGGCGCCGCCCCGGCTACGAGGCGAGCGTGCGCCTCGGCGAGGCCGTCGCCGCCGGACTGCGGCGCCGCGCCGCCGAGGCTGCGGCCACCACGCTGCGCGAACTGGCTTCGCTCGCCGAGGCCACCGCGCCCGGGCCGGAGCTCCCGGAGTGCGTCGGCAACGTCTCGTTCCTGGTCGAGGCCGCCCGCGAACCGGAGTTCAGGGCCACGGCCGAGCGCCGGGCCGCCGAGCTGCGCGACCGGGCCGAACTGCGGCTCAGCGGCCCGCTGCCCTGCTTCAGCTTCGTGACGCCCCGACCCGAGGCGGCCGGCACCGCCGCGCACACGCCAGCGGCCGGCGGGCGGTGACCCGCGAATGGGACTGCTCTCCGGGCTGCTGCTCCTCCCGCTGGCCCCCGTGCGGGGCGTCCGCTGGCTGACCGACCAGGTGGCCGAGGCCGCCGAGAAGGAGTACTACGACCCGGCGCCGCTGATGGCGCGGCTCGCCGCGCTGCACCGGGCCCTGGACGAGGGGGAGATCGACCAGGCGGAGTTCGAGCGCGAGGAGGAGCCGATCCTCCACCGCATCCAGCGACTCCAGACGGCCGACGAAGGATGGCACACCCGACACGCCGGAGGGCGACGATGAAGGAAACCACCAGAGCCGCCCTCGCGGCGGGCATCGCCAGCGGCTACCTGATGGGCCGCACCAAGAAGGCCAAGGTCGCCCTGGCGATCGCGAGCTATGTGGTCAGCCGCGGTTTCGGCGGCGGCCGGCACGGCTCGGGATCGGGCTCGGACGAGAAGCAGCCCGGCATGCCGCAGCTCGGCCAGATGGGCGGACAACTGCTCCAGGCCGGGCGGAACATCGCCGGCCACCGCATCGACGCGCTCGCGGACGCGCTCCAGGCCCGCAGCGTCCTCCTCGACGGCCACCACGAGCAGGACGGCGGCGAGGAGGAGCCCGAGGAGGAGAAGCGGGACACCGGGCGCGCCCAGCACTCCCGGCAGGGCACCGCGGGCAAGGGCGGCAAGAAGAAGACCACCCAGCAGCGCGCCAAGGCCGGCACGGCCCGCTCGTCCGGAGGGCGGTGAACGACATGGCCAGACAGGACCAGGGCAAGGACACCGAGGAGCAGCAGCCGGACGTCATGGCGGAGAGCCTGGAACGGCTCCGCGAGGAGCTGGGCAGGTTCGCCGGCGCCCAGCTCCACCGGCTCACCGGCGGCGCCAAGGACCGTGCCGGCATGGTGGCCGGGGCCGTCGGCGGCCGGGCCAAGGACGCGGCGGGCTCGGCCGTCGGCAAGGCCAGCGACCGGGTCAAGGAGGCGGCCGACAAGGCGGGCGGCGGCAAGAAGGGCGCCAAGGGCGGCAAGTTCACCAGCATCATCGAGACCCTGGACGTCGGGGTGCCGCTGCGCGCCTGCTACGACTACTGGTGCGAGTACGACGAGTTCTCCGGCTTCATGAAGGGCGTCCAGAGCGTCGACCGCGAGGACGACGACATCACCAGCTCCTGGAAGGCCAAGATCGGGCCCTCCACCCGCGACTGGAAGGCCACCGTCCAGGAGCAGGTGCCCGACGACCGCATCGAGTGGACCTCGGAGGGCTCCCGGGGCAGCACCCGCGGCGTGGTCTCCTTCCACGAGCTGGCGCCCAGCCTCACCAGGATCGTGGTGGTCGTCCAGTACTACCCGGCCGGCTTCTTCGAGAAGACCGCCAACCTCTGGCGCGCCCAGGGCCGCCGGCTGCGCCTCGATCTCAAGCACTTCCAGCGCTACGTCACGCTGGAGGCCGAGGAGGAGGCCGAGGGCTGGCGCGGCGAGATCCGCGAGGGCGAGGTCGTGCGCAGCCACGAGGACGGGCTGGCCGACGACGAGGAGCACGAGGACGAGGACGAGGAGTTCGAGGACGAGGAGGACGAGGGCGAGGACGAGGAAGAGGGCGACGAGGAGGACGGCGAGGACGAGGGCGGCGGCAAGCCGCGGGGCGGGAGGAGACGGCGATGAGCCGGATCCCGCAGCCGCTGGAGAACTACGAGCCGCTCGAGCCCTATCCGCCGCGGACCGCCAACCTCGCCGACATCCTGGAACGCGTCCTGGACAAGGGCATCGTCATCGCCGGCGACATCAAGATCGACCTGCTGGACATCGAGCTGCTGACCGTGCGCCTGCGGCTGTTCGTCTCCTCCGTGGACACCGCGAAGCGGGCCGGTATCAACTGGTGGGAGACCGAGCCCTCGCTCTCCACCCGCGCCGCCCACGACGCGCTGGCCGAGGAGAACCGGCTGCTGCGCGAACAGCTCGCCGCCCTGGAGGAGAAGGAGCACCACAAGCGATGACCCGGCCCCCGAGCGCCGTCGAGACCGCCGTCGCCACCTGCGTCTTCGCCGTCTGCCGGGGCGACGCCCGGCCCCCGCTCGACGGACTGCCAGGGCACCGGGACGCCGTCGGCCGGGTCCGGCTGGTCGCCGCCGGGCCGCTGGCCGCCGTGGTGCAGGACCTGCCGGCCGCCGACTACGCCGAGGCGGCGCTGCGCGACCGGCTCGGCGACCGCGCCTTCGTCGAGCGGTGCGCCACCGACCACCACCGGGTGGTGGCGGCCGTGGCCGGGGCCTGCCCGGTGGTGCCGCTGCCGCTCGCCACCCTCTACCAGGGCGAGGAGCGCGCTCGCCAGGCCGTCGCCCGCGAGGCCCCGCGCTTCCTCGCCGCCCTCGACCGGGTCGCGGGACGCGCCGAGTGGGGCGTCAAGGTCCTCTCGACCGGCGCCGCCCGGCCGGCCGAGGAGCCGACCGGGGCCCCGCTCACCGGCCGCGCCTACCTGGACCGGATCAGAGGCTTGCAGCAGGACCGCGAGGAGCGCAGGAACGCGGCCGCCGAGGCGGCCGAGCGGGTGGACGCGGCGCTCCGCCCCATCGCCGCCGCCGCCCGCCGGCTCCGCCCGCACGAGCCGGCGCCGGGCCAGCCGCACCGGCAACTGCTCAACGCCACCTACCTGGTGGACCACGACCGGGCCGGCGAGCTGGCCGCCGCCGTCGCCGCGCTGCGCGCCGACCCCGACCTCGCCGACCGGGTGACGGTGGAGCTCACCGGGCCCTGGGCCCCCTACTCCTTCGCGGGCCTCGACGAGGGCGGGGAGCGGTGACCGCCACCACCGAGCCGGTCCCCTGGCATGGCGAGGACCTCCGCCACGGGCCCATCGGCGTGCCGCTGGTCGACCTGCTCGACCGGGTGCTCGCCACCGGCGTGGTGATCAGCGGCGACCTGGTGATCGCCATCGCCGAGGTGCCGCTGGTCAGGCTCTCGCTGCACGCCCTGCTCTCCTCCGTCAACGAGCGGGTGCCGGCGCCCTGGGCCGACGGCGGGCCGCTGTGACCGCCGGCCGCCTCGACCTGGACGCCGACACCGTCGGCCGGGACCTGGTCGCCCTGGTGCTCACCGTCGTGGAGCTGCTGCGCCAGCTGATGGAACGGCAGGCCGTGCGCCGGGTCGACTCGGGCGAGCTGACGGAGGAGCAGACCGAGCGGATCGGCACCACCCTGATGCTGCTCGACCGCGCGATGGGGGAGCTGCGCGAGCGGTACGGGCTGCGGCCCGAGGACCTCAACCTGGACCTCGGGCCGCTCGGCTCCCTGCTGCCCAGGGACTGATCGAGGACTGTCCCGGGGCGGCGGGGCCGGGGTTCAGCGGGGCCGGCTTGGCCGGTGGGCCGCCGCGTCGATGGCGTCCCTGGTCCGGTCGACCAGCGAGGCGAAGGGCCCGAGCGCCCACTGCGCCGCCGGCCTGCCGGCCGTCGACGGATGCGGGTGGGTGGGCGCGACCTTCTCGGCCGCCCGCAGCTTCAGGCCCATGTCCTCCAGCTCCGCGGGGGTGCGCCCGGCCCGCACGGCCGGGAACTCCTCGCGCTCCTCGTGCTCGGCGTGCCGCAGCACCGACTGCTCGAACTCCAGGAAGGTCCGGTCGAAGTCGGGGCTGTCGACGTCCAGCTGTTCCAGCATCACCAGCACCCGGTTGGCGGCCTCCTCCTCCCGGTTCCTCGCGTCCGCCTCGACCGGGCCGGCGGTCTCCTCGGCGACCGGCCGCAGGATCATCTCCTCGGCCGTCTCGTGCACCGCCAGCAGCGCCCGCAGCTCGTCGAACGCCTGCTGTCGGTGGACGCCGCTGACGGACTTGACCTCGGTGAACAGTTCGCGGATGCGCGCGTGCTGGTCGAGCAGGATGCGGATCACGTCGTCTTCCGGGTGTGCGGCGGCGGTCATGGTGTACCTCCTTCTCGGATCGCCTTCTCAGCGGGGCAGTTGGGGGAGGATCTTGGTGCGGTAGAGGTCGAAGAAGCCCTCCATGTCGGGGCCGATCTGGTTGACGTGGACGTGGTCGAAGCCGGCGTCGTGGCAGGCGGTGAGGGACCTGACGTGCTCCTCGGGGTCGTCGCCGAGCGGCATCGGGCCGTTCCGCACGTGCTCCTCGGTGACCAGGGTGCTGGCCTGCTCGAAGTGCCTGGGCTCGGGCAGCACCGCGGCCAGCTCGCCGGGCAGGAACATGTTGGGCCAGCGCTCGAGCACGGTGCGGGCCGCGTTGTCCTGGTCCGTGTCGTAGCAGACCTTGATCCCGCAGGACGCCGGCTTGTCGCCGCCGCCGTTCTCGCGGAAGCGGCGCAGCAGTTCGGCCTCCGGGCCCATGGTGACGAAGCCGTCGCCGACGCGGGCCGCCAGGTCGGTGGCGGCCGGCGCGAAGCCGGAGACGTCGATCGGCACCGGCTCGTCGGGCACGGTGTAGAGGCGGGCGTTCTCCACCGTGTAGTAGCGGCCGCGGTGGCTCACCCGCTCGCCGGTCAGCAGCCGCCTGATGATCTCCAGGGACTCCTCCAGCATCTCGAGCCGCACCGGCGCCTCGGGCCAGGCGGTGCCCAGGATGTGCTCGTTGAGCGCCTCGCCACTGCCGACGCCGAACCGGAAACGGCCCTGGTGCAGCACGGCGCTGGTGGCCACGGCCTGGGCGACGACGGCCGGGTGGGTCCTGATGATGGGGCAGGTGACGGCGGTCTCCACCGGCAGCGAGGTCGCCTCGGCGAGGGCGCCGATGGTGGACCAGACGAACGGGCTCTGGCCCTGGGCGTCGAGCCAGGGGTGGTAGTGGTCGGAGATCCACAGCGAGTCGAAGCCCGCGTGCTCCGCCATCCGTGCCTGCTCCACGAGCTCGCGCGGGCCGTGGTCCTCGCTGGCCAGGAAGTAGCCGTACGTGGTCATGACTGGGACACCTCGTTCCCGTTCGTTGTTCGTGTGGTGTGTCGCTCACTCGCGCGTGGCCGCTCAGGGGCGGCGGCCGACGCCGGTGGCGAGCTCCTGCAACCGGCCGCCTGGCAGGTCGGGTTCGAGCGGCGGGGTGTGCGCGCCGGTCCGGTGGCGCAGCCCGTTGATCAGGTCGCGCAGCGCCTCCTCGGCGCCGAACCTGGGGCGCCAGCCCAGCTCGTCCGCGGCCCGCGAGCAGTCCATCAGCGGCAGCCGCAGCAGGGCGTCGAGGAGCTGTGGCGGCACCGGGGCCAGCCGGCCGCGGTAGGCGGCGGCCAGCGCGCCGCGCAGCACGGTCCTTGGCAGCCGGACCGGCCGGGCGTCGAGCAGCCGACCGAGCAGGGCCGGGTCCACCACCGGGTCCGCGGCCAGGTTGAACGCGCCGCGCACCGGCTTGGTGAGCGCCCGCCGGTAGGCGTCCGCGGCGTCGCCGGTGCGCAGCACCTGGAACCGCAGTCCCGGCAGGTCGGGGACGACCGGGCTCAGCTCGGGCCGCGCCATGGGCGCGAAGAGCAGTGGGCCGATGAAGAGCCGCCGCTGCTCGGCCGCCGACTCGCGGGAGAACAGGAAGCCGGGCCGCATCCGCACCACGCGGGTGTCGGGCGACCTGAGCTCGAAGGTGTCGAGCAGCCGCTCGACGTACGCCTTCTCCCGGCTGTAGGCGGATCCCGGCCAGCCGTGCGTCGGCCAGCTCTCGTCCACGGCCCGGTCCTTGGGTCCTGGTGAGTACGCCGCCAGCGAGGAGGCGACCACCAGCGTCGGCACCCCGGCCGCGGCCACCGCGTCGAGCACCCGGGTGGTGCCCAGCACGTTGGCCCGCCAGGTCAGCGCCGGATCGCGGGCCGGCTGCAGCATCCAGGCCAGGTGCACCACGGCGTCCGCGCCGCGGAAGCACTCGGTCAGCTCGACGGCGGACCGCTCGGTGCGCAGGTCGACCGAGTCCCAGGAGGTCTTGGCCACCGTCCAGTCGGGCGTTCGTCTGGCGAGCCCCAACACGGAGGTCACGGCCGGATCGCCGGCCAGGGCACGGACCAGGGCGCTGCCGACGTTGCCGGTCGCGCCCACCACCACGACGCGCATGCCTTCTCATCCCTTCGGGGCTGGGCGGCGGGGACGCCCCGGGTACCCGGGACGCGGCGCCGTCACACCAGGCTCACCACCAGCGGCGCGAAGGCGGCGAGGCCGCCGTCGTTCGGCGGCGGTCGCGGATCGGGTGCCTTCGCTCGTCTGTCTAGCGGCGCTAGTCTCGTGCCATGTCGGTACAGGAACGCAGGGAACGTGACCGCGCCCACCGCCACCAGCTGATCGTCGCCACCGCGCGCGAGCTCGCCGAGGCTCAGGGCTGGGAGGCCGTCACCACGCGCCGGCTCGCCGAGCGCATCGAGTACAGCCAGCCCGTGCTCTACAGCCACTTCAGCGGCAAGCACGAGATCGTCGGGGCCGTGGCCCTCGAAGGCGCCACCGAGCTCGCCGCGGCGCTCACCCACGCCGTGGCCGACGTCCCCAGGGGCCCGGCCGCGGTCGCCGCCCTGGCCCGCGCCTACGTCGACTTCGCCGAGCGCAACCCCGCCCTCTACGACGCGCTGTTCCTCCTGGACACCGGGCCGCTCTTCGCCGACGCCGCCTCACCCGCGCCGCTGCGCGCGGCGTTCCAGGCGCTGCTCGACCCGCTCGCCGACGTCACGGGCGACGACGTCGACCAGCGGACCTTCGCGGAGGTCTTCTGGGCGGCCCTGCACGGCCTGGTCGCCCTCACCCGCTCCGGCCGGCTGCCCAGGGCGGCGGCCGACCGACGGCTCGACCTCCTGGTGGACCGCTTCGCCGGCGGTTGACGGGTCAGGCCGACTCGCGCACCAGCAGGCTGGTGTCGCAGATGACCGGCGCGTCGGCCGCCGGCGCGCCGGTCATCCGGTCGAGCAGCAGCTCGATCATCCGCCGGCCCATCGCCGCCGTGGGCTGGTGCACCGTGGTGAGCGCCGGCTGCGCGTGCGAGGTCACCACCGCGTCCTCGAACCCCACCACCGCCACGTCCTGCGGCACCCGCAGGCCCCGCTCCTCGAGCGCCCACAGGGCACCGAGGGCCATGTTGTCCGAGGCGGCGAACACCGCGTCGAGCATCGGGTAGGAGTCGAGCAGCCGACGCATCGCCACCATGCCGCCCGAGACGCTGAAGTCGCCGTAGGTCACCAGCTCGGGACGGCCGGCCAGCGCCTCCCGGTAGCCGGCGAGCCGGTCGATGCCCGCGGAGGTGTCCTGCGGGCCCGCGATGGTGGCGACGCGGTGGCGGCCCCGGCCGATCAGGTACTCGGTGGCGCGCCGGGCGCCGGCCAGGTTGTCCGCGTCCACATAGCTCGTCGGCACCACGTCGAGCCCGCACGGCCGGCCGCCGAGCACGGTGGGCACCCCGTGGCTCTCCAACAGGGCGGGAAGCGGGTCCTCGCACACCAGCGAGATCATCAACACGCCGTCCACCCGCTGCGCGCGCAGCTGGTCGACCAGGGCGGCGCGCTCGGCCGGCGACTGCGTGAGCCGCAGCGTCAGCGCGAGACCCGCCGCCTCGGCGGCCGCCCCGATGCCGCCCACGATCTGGCCGAAGTACGGCTGCTCGAACCGCCGCTCGTCCGTCTCGCACATGACCAGCGCCACGGTCCGGGTGCGGTGCGCCGCCAACGCGCTGGCGGCGCGGTTCGGCACGTAGCCGAGCTCGTCGATCGCCCGGAGCACCGCCCCTCGCGCCCGCTCGCTCACCGCGCCCGAGTCGTTGATCACCCGGGAGACGGTGCCACGGCCCACCCCGGCCCGGGCGGCGACCTGCTCGATGGTGGGGCGACGGTTGTTCATCGGACGAAAGTACCTGACAGGAGAGAGGTATGCTGCCCCCGTTCGTGTTCGCTCGGAAGTGAGAATCGGGGAGGTGAGGTTGATGACCGCGCTCAGGGCCACCGCGTTCGGCGCCCGGGTCTCCCTCACGTCCCGGCGCGTGGCCTGACCCGCCCTGTCCCGCCTCGCCGGGAGCGTGAGCTCGCGAGGCGTCCAGACACACTTCTCCGGAACGGACTCTCACCTGCCATGGGCAACACCTGGATCACCCGCGCCGAGACCGGCGCCGACCGCTCCGCCATCCGTGAGATCGACCTCGCAGCCTTTCCCACGGCGCTCGAGGCCGATCTCGTCGACGCCCTGCGCGCCGACCGGAGCGCGTGGCTCGAAGGGCTCTCCCTCGTCGTCGCGGACGAGCGCGGCGAGCTCGTCGGCCACGCCCTGCTGACCCGCTGTCACATCGACGAGGCCCCGGCCCTGTGCCTGGGCCCGGTCGCCGTCCGGCCGGGACAGCAGAACGCCGGCGCCGGAACCGCGGCCGTCCGCGCCGCGCTGCGGGCCGCCGAGGACCTCGGCGAGCACCACGTGGTCGTCCTCGGACACCCGACCTACTACCCCAGGTTCGGTTTCACGCGCGCCTCCGAGCACGGCATCGGCGTGACCTTCGACGTCCCGGACGAGGCCCTGATGGCCCTCACCCTGGACGCCGACCACCCGCTGCCCGGCGGCACCGTGCGCTACCCGGCGGCGTTCGGCGTCTGACCTCCGCGGCCGCGCGGGGGCGCGCCGGGCTCTGGGCCCGCGTGTCGTCCCCGGGCGGCAGGAGAGGAGCTTTTTCACCCCGACGGTCGAGCGCCTCACGTCCGTGTGGCGCCCCCGGCAGGACTCGAACCTGCGGCCAAGCGCTTAGAAGGCGCCTGCTCTATCCACTGAGCTACGGGGGCCGGTCTTCGGTCATGGCGCGGGACGGAGCCCCCTGGTGACCTCGCCGTGGCACAGGATATGGCCTTGAGGGGTTCGTCCCTGTTGCTTCACGGCAACACCGTGGTGTGGAGATTGAGTGAAGCAGCCCTGATAATCGCAGGCGAGTGCGAGCCGCGCACCGTTTTTGGGGGCCCTGGGGAGGGGTGTTGCGTAGTCGTTATGCCGGGGGGTGGGGGCTGCTGCCCGGAATGAGGCGCGTTCGGTGGAATATGCTTTGGAAATAGCTTGAAATTGGGCATTCTGCGCATGTGGCGATCTTGGACGCACGGCCCGAACTGCTGGACGCGCTCACCGTACTGCGGGAGCGTCTCGCTGCCGCGCGCTTCCCACTGGAGTTGCCGGGCGCCGAGCGCGCCCGGCGGTCGCGAGGGGAGTTGCTCGCCCAGCTCGACGGATACCTGCTGCCCCGGCTGCGCAGCCCGAAGGCGCCGCTGCTCGCGGTCATCGGGGGCTCGACCGGGGCCGGGAAGTCGACGCTGGTCAACTCGCTGGTCGGGCGCCACGTCACCGAGGCCGGGGTGCTGCGGCCCACCACCCGCACCCCGGTGCTCGTCTGCCACCCCGACGACCGCCACTGGTTCGGCGACCAGCGGGTGCTGCCGCGCCTCGACCGGGTGGTGGCGCAGCGTCAGGAGGGGGAGGGCGAGGCGTCGGCCGCGCTGGCCGTCCACGCCACCAGGGCCGTGCCCGCCGGCATCGCGCTGCTCGACGCGCCCGACATCGACTCGCTGGTCGCCGAGAACCGCGACCTCGCCGCCGAGCTGATCTGCGCCGCCGACGTCTGGGTGCTCGTCACCACCGCCTCCCGCTACGCCGACGCGCTGCCCTGGAACCTGCTGCGCAGCGCCCGCGAGTACGACGTCACGCTGGCCACCGTCCTCGACCGGGTGCCGCACCAGATCGCCGCCGAGGTCTCCCGGCACTACGACGCGCTGCTCGAACGCGCCGGGCTCGGCGGCGTGCCCCGGTTCACCGTGCCCGAGCTGCCCGAGTCGGCCCGCGGCGGTTCAGGACTACTGCCCGCCACCGCCGTCGCCGCGCTCCGCGAGTGGCTGTTCCGCCGCGCCCACGACGGCGACGCGCGGCAGCGGGCCGCTGCCCGCACCGCCGCCGGCGCCCTCGCCTCACTGCGCGCCCGCGTCGGCGCGCTCGCCGGCGCCTGCGCCGCCCAGCACGCCACCGCCGTCCGCCTCGACCAGCGGCTCGCCGGCGCCTACGCCGAGGCCGGCCGCCGGGTCCGCGACTGCCTGGCCGGCGGCGGGCTGCTCACCGGTCAGGCACGCGCCCACTGGCTGTCCTTCCCGCACGACGCCAGCCCCGACGAGCTGCTCGACTCGCTGACCCGGGCGTTGGCCGGGCTGCTCGTCGAGGCCGTGTCGGCCGCCGACGAGCGCGTCGAGGACGCCTGGGCCCAGGAACCGGGGGCGCCGGCCGGCGGCGTCGACGGAGCCGAGGCGGTGCGGGAACGTATCGGCATCCAGGTCCGCCGACTGCGACGCTGCCTCGAGGAGTTGGCCGAGGAGGCCTGCGCGGCCGTCGGGCTCCGCCCCGACCAGGGCGGCAGCGGCCGCTCGATGGTCGGGGCCGAGACGGAGATCGCCGCGCTGCTCGCCGCCGCGCTGCTCGGCGGCAAGGGCGGCACGGTCGCTCGGCAGGCCCTCTCCAGCTCGCTCGGCACCCGCGTCGCGGCCCGGCTGACCGAGCAGGGCGACCGGGAGGTCAGGGGCTGCGTCGACCGGGTGCTCGACGGCGAGCGGGACCGCCGCGGCGCGCCCCTGCACGACCTGGAGATCAGCCCGACCCCCCAGGTCGAGCTCGTCGCCGCGCTGTCCCTGGTGCAGGGCTGGCACAGCGGGACGGCGGCGTCCAGACGAGCGGGGCCAGAACCAGCCCGAGAGGCAGGAGAAGTCCGGTGACGGAGAGCATGACCATCACCCGCACCCGGCGGGACACCACCGAGGAGCCACGGCCCAACCCCCCGAACGAACCCGCGGGCCCCGAGGGGCCCGGGGAGGAGGGGACCCTGCGCCGGCGGCTCGGCGCGCTGCGCGAGCTGATCGGGCTTTCCCGCACCCGCCTCGCCGAGGCGGACCTCGCCGAGGCCGGCCGGCTGCTCGACGAGGCCGCCGCCCGCGGCAAGCTGCCGCGCGCCTACACCGTGGTCGCCATCGCCGGCGCCACCGGCACCGGCAAGTCCACCCTGTTCAACGCCCTGGCCGGGGCCCAGCTCTCCGAGACCGGGGTGCGCCGCCCCACCACCGCCACCGCCGTCTCCTGCGCCTGGGAGGCCGGGCGCGAGCAGAACCCCGACGGGCTCCTCGAACGGCTCGGCGTGCCCCCCAGGGCCCGCCGCCGCGCCCACGTCCTCGACCCCGGGCTGCGCGGCCTGGTCCTGCTCGACCTCCCCGACTACGACTCCGTCGACGTCAGCCACCGCGAACAGGTGGACCGGCTGCTCGGCCTGGTGGACGCCGTCATCTGGGTGGTCGACCCCGAGAAGTACGCCGACACCCTGCTGCACGAGCGCTACCTGCGGGCCTTCGCCGGCCACGCCGACGTCAGCCTCATCGTCCTCAACCAGATCGACCGGCTGCCGACCGACGCCGTCGACGCCGTCCTCGACGACCTGCGCCGACTGCTCGACGAGCGCGGGGTGGCGCTCGGCGAACACGGCGAGCCGGGCGCCGGGGTCCTCGCCGTCTCCGCGCTCACCGGCGACGGCGTCGCCGAACTGCGCCAGACGGTCGGCGAGCTGGCCGCCTCCCGCACCGCGGCCACCCGCCGGCTCTCCGCGGACGTGGACGGCGTCGCCCGCCGGCTCGGCCCGAAGTACGTCGCGGACGGCTCCGAGGCCCCGGCCGGCCTCACCCCGCACGCCAGGGAGGAGTTCGAGGACCGGCTCGCCGCCGCCGTCGGCGCGGCGGCCGCAGGACAGGCCGCCGAACGCGGCTGGCTGCGCCGCGCCGACCGGGCCTGCGGCACCCCCTGGGCGCAGCTGCTGCGCCGCCTCGCCGCCCGGCAGGCCGAGCGGCGCGGCGAGCCGCCGGCGCTCGCCGCTCAGCGGCTGCGCGCCGCCGGCACCCGCACGGTGGCGACGGCCGTCGTCGAACAGGCGGTGCGGCAGCTGGCCGACGAGGCGACCGAGGGGCTGCCGGAGCCGTGGAGCAGGGCGGTGAAGGACGCCGCCAGGCGGGGCGCCGAACGGCTGCCGGACGACCTGGAACGCGCCCTCGAACGGCAGTCGACCGAGCCGCTGCCCAAGCCCCGCTGGTGGTCCGTCGCCGCCATCGGCCAGGCGGTGCTGCTCGCGGTCCAACTCCTCGGCGTCAGCTGGGTGGTGGCCGCCGTCGCCGGCCAACCCGTGGTGAGCCGCTGGCTGCCGCTCGCGCTGCTGCTCTGCGGCTCCTTCGGCGGCCCGCTGCTCGCCTGGGCCTGCCGGATCTCCGCCCGCGGCCCCGCCAGGTCCTACGGGCAGCAGGAGGAGTGGCGGCTGCGCCGTCTCGCCGCCGACCGCGGCCACAGCCAGGTGCTCGAACCGGTGGCCGCGGAGCTGATGCGCTACCGCGAGGTCAGGGAGCGGTTCGTGGTGGTCGCCTCACCCACCGGAGGCGTCGAACTCCCGTCACTGGCTTCGCTGTCCGCGTTGTCCCCGGCTGCGCCAACCGTCCGTGATCCGAGGTAACGATTCGACCTCGGAATGTGTAACTCCTCGTTCTCGTGGGGACATTGACGAACTCCCCTCTCTACGATCCCCGTACGCACGGGGATGTTGATGTGCGCGCCGCCTCACGTTGCGGCTGCGTCCTGTGATCTCGTGGAGGGGACACACACCATGATTCTTGCGCGCAAGCGGGCCACTGCCCGCCTTGCGGCCACCGCGATCGCCACCAGCCTGATGGCTGCGGGGGCGCTCGCGACCGCGGGCACGGCCGCCGCGGAGGAGAACCCGCACAACGGCGGTGCCACCGCCACGCTCGGCGGTCTTGACCGGGACGCGTCCGGCCCCATCGCCGTCACCCACGAGGGTGAGACGGACACGTACCGGGGTGGTCTGTTCACCCTGCGGGCCGACGACGGTGGCACGCTCCAGACGTACTGCATCGACTTCACCACCGCCACGGCGTCCAACGCCCGGTACCGGGAGGTCGGGTGGAGTGAGTCCCGGCTGCACAACAACCCCGACGCGGGCCGGATCCAGTGGATCCTGCAGAACTCCTACCCGGTCGTCGACAGCCTCGCGCTGGCCGAGCAGGCCGGCGTCGAGTCGCTGACCGACGCGGAGGCCGGTGCCGGCACCCAGGCGGCGATCTGGGAGTTCTCCGACGGCGTCGAGGCGGATCCGGAGAGCGAGAACGCCGCGGCCCTCGCCGACTGGCTGACCGAGAACGCCGAGGAGGCCGCCGAGCCGGGCGCCTCGCTGACCCTCACCCCGAACCAGGTGTCGGGCCAGCCCGGCAACCGCCTGGGCCCGATCACGGTCGACACCACCGCCGACGCGGTCTCCGTCGCCCCTGACCCGGCCGCGGCCGAGCAGGGCGTGACCATCACCGACGGCGCCGGCAACGTCATCACCGAGGACGACCCGGTCACCGACGGCACCGAGCTCTTCTTCGACGTGCCGGCGGACGCCGAGGACGGCAGCGCCTCGCTGACCGCCACCGCCACCTCCCAGGTGCCGATCGGCCGTGCCTTCACCGGCATCGACGTGCGCACCCAGACCATGATCCTGGCCGGCTCCTCGGAGTCCTCGGTCAGCGCGGGCGCCAGCGCCAACTGGGCCGCCCCCGGCACCCCGGCCGTCGCGGTCGACGCCGAGGAGATCTGCGCCGAGGGTGGTGTCCAGGTCACCGTCACCAACACCGGTGACGTGCCGTTCGAGTTCCAGCTGAACGGCGAGACGGTGACGGTCGCCCCGGGTACCCCCGAGGACATCCTGGTCCCGGTCGAGAACGGCCAGGAGTACGACATCAGCATCGCCAACCCGATTCCGGGTCAGCAGCCCTTCCGCTTCACCGGCGTGCTCGACTGCGCCCCCGGTGGCGGCGAGGCCCCGACCCCGATCGACGAGGAGAACGAGCCGGCCCCGGCCAGCACCGGCGGTGGCGACACCGACGAGCCCGACCTGGCCGCGACCGGTTCCGACAGCAACGTCGGCATGATCACCGGCATCGCCGTGGCGCTGCTGGTCGTCGGTGGCGCGGGCGTGTTCTTCATGCGCCGTCGCACCGCCTCCGCCGGCTCGGACAGCTGAGCACAGCGGTAGCGCCGACGCACAGAGCGTGAGGGGCGGGCCCGTCAGGGCCCGCCCCTTCGTGCTGTCCCGGCCGGGCGGGCCGATTCCGGTTTTCGCCGTGGCAGGGACATGCGGCAGGATGGACTCCTCCGCACCCACTGCCCACTGATCTGACCCGCCGGACGGTTTCTCTTGGCTGAGTACATCTACACCATGCGCAAGGCGCGCAAGGCGCACGGCGACAAGGTGATCCTTGACGACGTCTCCCTGAGCTTCCTGCCCGGGGCGAAGATCGGTGTCGTGGGCCCCAACGGCGCCGGCAAGTCGACCGTCCTGAAGATCATGGCCGGCCTGGAGCAGCCCTCCAACGGCGACGCGTTCCTCGCGCCCGGCGCCACCGTCGGCATCCTGCTCCAGGAGCCGCCGCTCGACGAGTCGAAGACCGTGCTGGAGAACGTCCAGCAGGGCGTGGCCGGGACCAAGGCCAAGCTCGACCGGTTCAACGAGATCGCCGAGCAGATGGCGACCGAGTACACCGACGAGCTCGGCGAGGAGATGGGCAAGCTGCAGGAGCAGCTGGACCACGCCAACGCCTGGGACCTGGACGCCCAGCTGGAGCAGGCCATGGACGCCCTGGGCTGCCCGCCCGGCGACTGGCAGGTCACCAACCTCTCCGGCGGCGAGAAGCGCCGCGTGGCGCTCTGCAAGCTGCTGCTGGAGCAGCCCGACCTGCTGCTGCTCGACGAGCCCACCAACCACCTGGACGCCGAGTCCGTGCAGTGGCTTGAGCAGCACCTCGCCAAGTACCCGGGCACCGTGGTCGCGATCACCCACGACCGGTACTTCCTGGACAACGTGGCCGAGTGGATCATGGAGCTCGACCGCGGCCGCGCCTTCGGCTACGAGGGCAACTACTCCAAGTACCTGGAGACCAAGCAGGCCCGCCTCAAGGTCGAGGGCCAGCGGGACGCCAAGCGCGCCAAGCGGCTCAAGGAGGAGCTGGAGTGGGTGCGCTCCAACGCCAAGGGCCGGCAGGCGAAGTCCCGCGCCCGCCTCCAGCGGTACGAGGAGATGGCGGCGGAGGCCGAGAAGACCAGGAAGCTGGACTTCGAGGAGATCCAGATCCCGCCGGGCCCGCGCCTGGGCAACGTGGTGGTCGAGGTCGAGAACCTGCACAAGGCGTTCGGTGAGAAGGTGCTGGTCGACGGCCTCTCCTTCACCCTCCCGCGGAACGGCATCGTGGGCGTCATCGGCCCCAACGGCGCCGGCAAGACGACCCTGTTCAAGATGATCCTGGGCATGGAGTCGGTCGACTCCGGCGACGTCAGGGTCGGCGAGACCGTCAAGATCTCCTACGTCGACCAGAGCCGGGCCAACATCGACCCGAAGAAGACGCTGTGGGAGGTCGTCTCCGACGGCCTGGACCACATCAACGTCGGCCAGGTCGAGATGCCGTCCCGCGCCTACGTCAGCGCCTTCGGCTTCAAGGGCCCGGACCAGCAGAAGCCGGCCGGCGTGCTCTCCGGCGGCGAGCGCAACCGGCTCAACCTGGCGCTCACCCTCAAGCAGGGCGGGAACCTGTTGCTCCTCGACGAGCCGACCAACGACCTCGACGTGGAGACGCTCTCCTCCCTGGAGAACGCGCTGCTCGACTTCCCCGGCTGCGCCGTCGTCGTCTCCCACGACCGCTGGTTCCTCGACCGCGTCGCCACCCACATCCTGGCGTACGAGGGCGACTCCACCTGGTTCTGGTACGAGGGCAACTTCGAGTCGTACGAGAAGAACAAGATCTCCCGGCTCGGCCCGGAGGCCACGCGCCCCCACCGGACCTCCTACAAGAAGCTGACCCGGGGCTGACGCCGTGCGGCATGTGTACCTGTGTCCGCTGCGCTGGTCCGACATGGACGCGTTCGGGCACATCAACAACGTGGTCTACCTGCGCTACCTCGAAGAGGCCAGGATCGACTTCATGTTCCGGCTCGCCCGGCAGGCCGACTCCGGGGCGTTCACCGGCGGTTCGGTGGTGGCGCGGCACGAGATCGACTACCTGAAGCCGATGGTGCACCGGCACGAGCCGGTCACCATCGAGACCTGGGTGGCCAGGCTCGGCGGCGCCTCCGTCACCGTCGCCTACGAGATCAGGGACGCCGAGACGGTCTACGCCCGCGCCGCGACCGTCGTCGTCCCGTACCGCCTGGAGGACTCCCGGCCGCGCCGGCTGACCGCCGAGGAGCGGGAGTTCCTGAGCAAGTACCAGGACGACGGGGTGGGCGGCCTGGCGGAGGGCTCGACCGCGGCATGAGCGCATCGGCGCGGCTGGCCCTCGCGGAGCCGGGTGAGGCCGGAGAGTTCGCCGCCTATTTGGAGCGGCAGCTGCGCTGGGACCGGGCGGCCGCCGCCCGGCTCCAGGCGGACGGCACCGTCGTCTCCGTCTTCACCAGGCCGGCCAGGTTCGACGTGCTCGCCGTCCGCGCCTTCCGGCTGCGCGAGCCGGCGACGCTCGACGTCACCGTCTCCGCCGGTGAGCTGCTGGAGTCGGTCGACGCCGACGCGATGACGGTGCCGGCGGCGGTGACCGGCCCCTCCTGGGCCGGGGTGCTGCCGCCGCGCGGCGTCTGGCGGCCCGAGTCCGAGCTGCCCGTGGGGCGGGTGCGGAACGAGGCGGCGGCCGTCGTCGCCGAGTTCCGCACCCGGCGGGAGGCGCTGACGCCGGGCGAGGCCACCCGCGAGGCGCTGGACGCGCTGGCCGAGGAGATCTGGTCCCGGTCGCTGCCCGGCACCCCGCTGCCGCTGCGCGCCGTGCACGCCGCGCACGCGCTCGGCATGCTGCGCGCCACCACCCCGGTCGCGGTGCTCAGCAAGGGGGCGTGGCTGCGGCTGCGCACCTTCCTCGGCTCCATCGCGGTGCGCCGCGGCGGCGGCGGTCCCGGGCTCAGCGTGACGCCGCTCTAGCGGCTCGTCTCTGCCGGCTCACCGCCGGTCCCGCTTCCCGTAGCGGATGGTCACCGCGTTGACGGTGGACGCCAGGCTGGTGAGCCGTGCCGGCGTCAGCCGCCCGTAGCGGGCGGGGGCGACGGTCTCGGTCGGCCGGTGGCGGGCGACCGGGCAGCCGACGATGTCCGGCAGGGTCAGCTCGCGCCGGCCGGCGTCCAGGGAGAGCTCCGTGAACGCCGTGAAGTTGAGGGTGCCGTGCGGGCTGTGCCGGCCGGTCTCGTAGAGCAGCCCGATCTCGCCGGACGGCAGCAGCGTCAGGTCCGAGTAGCCGGCCCTGGCCGGGGTGATCACGGTGCCCACGGTGTGCCAGGTGCGGCCCTCGTCGTAGCTGGAGCGGATCGTCATGATCCGGCGCCGGCTGCCGGCCTCCTGGCCCGGCCTGGTCGGCGCGGACAGCAGGACCCGGTCGCGGTCGTCGCCCCGGTCGGTCGCGGTCAGCCGCAGCAGCGAACCGGAGACCGGTGGCGTGTCCAGGTCCCGCACCTCACGGAAGCCCCCGGCGGCGAAGCTCTCGCCCGCGTCCTCGCTGTACGCCGCCTGCCGCACGTTGTCCAGGCCGCGGGCGTTGATGTACAGCGAGCCGTCCACCCGCTCCACCAGGGAGAGTTCGACCGGGTGCGGCAGCTCCTCGACCGTCTCCCACACCGCGCCGAGCCGCCAGCTGAGCCCGCCGTCGTCGCTGTAGTACAGCTGCCCGCCCGACCTGTCGTCGTGCGTGTCGTGGTCGCCGGCCACCACCAACCGGCCGGCCCGGGGGCCGCGTTGCAGCTGTATCCCGTGGCCGGGACCCACCGAGATCCAGGTCCACGACGGCGGCTTGAGGCCGGGCAGCCGCCCGCCGTCCTGCCAGGTCAGGCCGTCGTCCGTGGAGTGCAGCAGCGCCAGCGAACGCGGTCCGCGGGAGCGGACGTCGTCCGGCTTCGGGGTCCACGTGTTGTACGCGAACATCAGGGTGACGCGGCCGCTCTCGGCGTCCACCACCGGCACCGGGTTGCCGTAGCCGCCGTCGTCCCCGGCGCCGCGCAGCACCGTCGGCTCCTCCCAGGTGCGGCCGCCGTCGGTCGACCGCCGCACGACGAGGTCGATGTCGCCGACGTCGGCGCAGTCCGCGACCCTGGCCTCGGCGAACGCCAGCAGCGTCCCGGCGGTGGTGGCGACGATCGCCGGTATCCGGTAGCAGGCGTAGCCCTCGGTGCCGTGCCGGAACGGCTGGCTCAACGCCCGCTCCGGCGGCGGCGTGTCCCGTGGCTCGGCATCGGCCGCCGCCGGGGCGGCGGACATGACCGCCCACACGACGGTGGCGAGCAGGGTGACGCGTACACACAGGGACATGCGCGGGAGAGTACGGACGTACGGCGAACGCTCGGTTGCCGTTTCGTTATCTCGCGGGGGACTGCCCGGACCCCGCGTCACCGGGTCTGCGACGATGGGGGGGTGAGCGAGGAACAGCAGTCGTTTTATGAGCGGGTCGGAGGCGAGGAGACCTTCACCAAGCTCGTCCACCGCTTCTACGAGGGCGTGGCGGACGACCCGCTGCTGCGCCCCATGTACCCGGAGGAGGACCTGGGCCCGGCTGAGGAGCGGCTGCGGCTCTTCCTCATCCAGTACTGGGGCGGTCCCCGCACCTACGGCGAGCAGCGCGGCCACCCGCGCCTGCGGATGCGCCACGCCCCGTTCCGCGTCGACCAGGCCGCCCACGACGCGTGGTTGCGCCACATGCGGGCGGCCGTCGACAGCCTCGACCTGCCGGAGGACCTGGAGCGGGAGCTCTGGAAGTACCTGACGTTCGCCGCGTTCTCGATGATCAACGCGTGACCGGCCTGGCGGCCTGAGCGCCCCGAAGGATGGTCCAGCCGCCGCTCGTCCTGCCGTGATCCCGGCGCGGCGCACCTCCTGTCGGGTGCGCGGGGCCGCTCGGATCGAACTATCCCGCGACGGGCTGCGTTTCGCCCGTGGTCAGTTCGACGTGCCGGCGAACATGCCGATCTCGTAGGTTCCGCCCGGGTTGTGCACGATGACGTTCATCCGGGTGGCGGCGTTGATCAGCGAGACCAGGCAGACCAGTGCCCCGACCTGGTCGTCGTCGAAGTGCCTGCGCACCTCGGCCCAGGTCGCGTCGGTCACGCCGTGGTCGCCGAGCCGGGTGCCCTCCTCGGCGAGCGCCAGCGCGGCCCGCTCGGCCTCGGTGAACACCGTGCTGTGCCGCCAGGCGGCGACCAGGTTGAGCCGGAGCGCGGACTCACCGGCGGCCGCGGCCTCCTTGGTGTGGATGTCGACGCAGAAGCCGCAGCCGTTGAGCTGGCCGACCCGCAACTCCACCAGCTCCCGCAGGGACTTCGGCAGTGTCGACCCGTCCAGGACCGACGAGACGTTGTAGAACCGCCTGGCGATCTTCGCGGCGGTCGGGCTGTCGAACAGGTTGAAACGGGGTTCCATTGATGTCGTCCTCACTCGTCGTGTCGTGCGCAGCCGCGCCGGACGAACACAAGATGCCGACGGCCGGAGCCCTGTGACGGCACGGCGATGTGGCGTACGTCACCGGCCCCGGTTGTCACAGGGCGGCGGGGACCGGCATCTGGTGTACGGCGCAGTCGAGAGCGAACGGGCAGGAGCCGGCGATGGACGACCGAACCACGAACGACCGCGGTGACCACATGGCCGGCGTCACGCGGGCCTTCGTCACCCACCGCAACCTGCTCTTCACCGTCGCCTACGAGCTGCTCGGCTCGGCCGCCGACGCCGAGGACGTCCTGCAGGAGACCTGGCTGCGGTGGGTGGGCGTCGACCACGACACCGTGCGGGACCAGCGCGCGTACCTGGTCCGGATCGCCACCCGCCAGGCGCTCGCCCAGCTGCGCGCGCTCGGCCGGCGCCGGGAGTCCTACGTCGGCCCCTGGCTGCCGGAGCCGCTGCTGACCGCGCCCGACGTGGCCGAGGACGTCGAGCTGGCCGACAGCGTCTCGATGGCGATGCTGCTGGTGCTGGAGACCCTCACCCCGACCGAGCGGGCGGTGTTCGTGCTGCGCGAGGTCTTCGACCTGGCCTACGAGGAGATCGCCGCGGCCGTCGACAAGACCCCGGCCGCCGTCCGCCAGATCGCCCACCGGGCCCGGGCTCATGTCGCCGCCCGCCGCCCACGCGCGGCCGCGTCCGCCGCCGACAACCACCGCACCGTCGAGGCGTTCCAGCGGGCGGTCGAGACGGGCGACCTCCAGGGCCTGCTCGACGTCCTCGCCCCCGACGTCGTGCTGCTGACCGACGGCGGCGGCGTCGTGCGGGCCGCGCTGGCGCCGGTCGTGGGGGCCGAGCAGGTGGCCCGGGTGCTGGGCCGGATCTCCGCCATGATGTCGCTGCGCCCGACCCAGGTCAACGGCGCCCCCGCGCTGATCGTCCGCCAGGGCGACGAGATCGACACCGTCCTGGCCCTGCGCGTCGACGACGGCCTGGTCACCGGCCTCTACGCCGTGCGCAACCCGGAGAAACTGTCCCACCTGGAGCGAGGGACCACCCTGAGCCGCTGAGCCGAGGCGCCGCCCGATCACGGCTGCGCCATCCCGCCCGGCAGTCCGACGAAGCGCTACTGGTTCTCGCCGGTCACAGCTCGTCGTACGAGCGCAGCGCCACCTGGGCGTCCAGGGATATGCGGCTCTCCCCGGGCGCGGCGGGCAGGCCGAGGAGCCGGTCGATCACGGGGCCGAGCGGCCCGCAGCCCGAGCTGCGCGGAGCCGTGAACTCGTCGTCGACGACGCCGAACCGGACCACGAGGGGGTCCTGCGAGACCACGGTCGTCGGCTCGGTGTCCCGCAGGGCCAGGTGCACCGGATCGGCCTCGGTGCCTATCGAGCAGCCGTTCCGCAGGCCGGGGCCGGAGAGTGCGAAGGTCAGGTCCAACTCCCCACGGCGCTCGTCGTTCGACTGGAAGTCCGAGAAGCCCGCGTACTCCGGGCGCAGCGCGAACGGCGAGCCGGCGATGGCGAGCGGAGCCGCCGTCATGTCCCCGAACACCTGGTGGAACTCGCCGTCGATCGTGCCCTCAGCGAAGGTGATCGCCATGGGGTGGGTTATCGGCAGGTCGAGGCGGCCGATGTCCAGGTGGCCGACGGCGGTCATGGCCTCGCAGCGCCAGGCCGCCGGATCGGCGCCCGCCGGGAGTTCCGAGACGTCCGGGCAGGCCGTGAAGTCGGACGGGGTCGCCTGCGCCGGACCGGCCGTCAGGGCGGCGGCTGCGGCGGCGAGCAGGGCAACGGCGGTGGTGCGGAGTCCGATGAACACGGCGGCTCCAAGAGGAGTAGGTGGGAAGGTCGGACGAAGCGGACGAAAGGCGCCCGCTCGCGTCTCCGAGAGTCTACAGACTTTTCTCTGCAGAGAAAAGTCTGCAAACCTGCCGTCGGTGGCTAGACTCCCGTCCATGACGGAATCCGATGAGCGCCGGACGATCAGTGACCCGGCGGCTCTGAAGGCGCTGGCGCACCCGCTGCGGCTGAAGATCCTTCGTCACCTGGGCACCTCGGGTCCGGCCACCTCGACGACGCTCGCCGCCGCCCTGGGGGAGAACACCGGCACCCTCAGCTACCACCTGCGCCAGCTCCACCGTGGCGGCTTCATCGAGGACATCCCGGAGCGCGCGACTGGCCGTGAGCGCTGGTGGCGCGGTGTGCGAGGGCTGGACGTGCGCCGCCCGCCGGAGGGGGAGATGACCGAGGGTGAACGCGTCGCCGCCGCCGCCCTCGATCGGATGCGGATGGCCGAGGACGTCAGGCTCGCCCAGCGCTACGACGCCGAACAGGCCCGGTCCGAGGGCTGGATGCGCGGTTCACGCGCCCTCAGCCACCTCACCAGAGAGGAGCTGAGCGACTTTCACGACGCCTACCTGGAACTGCTGCTCCGCTTCTCCCGCGGCCCTGAGGAGGCTCCCCCCGGCGCACGCCCGATCCTCCTACGCTGGTTCGGCCTCCCCGCCGATTAGGAGCGCTTCCTCGGGCCGCCGAGCGGCGACATCGGGGCCGTGTCCCGGACGACGTGTCGAAGGCCCGTCGGGATCCGGGGCCGTCGGACCGGACAGGTCGTTCGGGCGGTACTGGGGCGGTCCCCGCACCTACGGCGAGCAGCGCGGCCACCCCCGTCCGCGGATGCGCCACGCCCCGTTCCGCGTCGACCAGGCCGCCCACGACGCGTGGTTGCGCCACATGCGGGCGGCCGCCGACGGCCTCGGCCTGCCGGAGGACCTGGAGCGGGAGCTCTGGAAGTACCTGACGTTCGCCGCGTTCTCGATGATCAACGCGTGACCGACCTGGCGGCCAGAGCGCCCCGCCCGCCGGCGCCTCTCACGGCGGCTGGAGACGGCGGCGGCGAGGCACTGCGAGAGTCGTCCACGATCACCGAGCGCCGAGCCCTGGCCCGGAGCTGGATGGGCCAGCAAGTGCACACTTGTGTAAGGTGGTGTGCATGACGGACATCAGCTACTCGATCGTCGAGGCCCGCGCCCGGCTCGGTGCCATCGCTCGTGAGGTGAGTGCCACCCGTGAGCCGGTGGCCATCACCGACCACGGGCAGACCGTCGCGATACTGATCAGTCCTGCGGATGCCCTGGAACTGGACGAGTTGCGCGCCCTGGCCGCCTACCGAGAGCGCCAGGCCCGTGGCGACGAGTCCGGCATTCCGCATGACGAGGCGTTCCGGCGCGTGTTCGGGTCCGATGTGGCGTGACGTATCAGGTCATCTGGGAGCCTGAAGCACTCGTCCAGGCTGAGCGCTTCGCGAAGAGCGACCCACAGGGAGTGCGGCTGCTCTTCGCCGCCGTCGACCGCCTCTCCAACGACCCTCGCCCGAAAGAGTCTTTCGGCAGCGCCGATCTGCTCCGCATCCACGTTGGACGCTACCGCGTGCTGTACGAGATCAGCGACCGACGCGTCCGCGTCACTGTCATCCACCTCGGCCGCATGCGCTGAACCGGCCACGCGTCCGCACCGCGCCCTGTCCGCTGGCTCGTTGCTCGGGTGCTCCGACGGGACGCGCGGTCCCACGTCGCCGCCCGCCGCCCCCGCGCGCGGCCTCGTCCGCCGCCGCGACCGGCCGCGCCGTCGAGGCGTTCCGCCGGGCGGTCGAGACGGGCGACCTCCAGGGCCTGCTCGACGTTCTCGCGCCGGACGTCGTCCTGCTGACCGGCGGCGGCGGAGTCGTCCAGGCCGCGCTGGCCTCCCATCGTGGGGGCCGAAACCAGGTGGCCGACGTGCTGGGCAGGATCGCCGCCACGACGGCGCTCCACCCGACCCAGGTCAGCGGCGCCCCGGCGCTGCTCGTGCGGCAGGGCGACGAGATCGGCACCGTCCTGACCCTGCGCGTCGACGACGGCCGCGTCACCGGCCTCCACGCCGTGCGCAACCCCGAGAAACTCTCCCACCTGGAGCGGGGGACCACCCTGAGCCGCTGAGCCGAGGCCATCTCGACTGCGGTGGGGGCGCCGCCCGTAGGCTGAGCGGGTGATTCGCGCCGTGGTGTTCGACGTCGGTGAGTGTCTCGTCGACGAGACGAGGGAGTACGGCACCTGGGCCGACTGGCTGGGCGTGCCACGGCACACCTTCGCCGCCCAGTTCGGGGCCGTGATCGCGCGGGGCCTTGACTACCGGGAGACGTTCCAGGTGTTCCGGCCCGGTTTCGATCTCGACGCGGAGCGTGAACGCCGAGCCGCCGCCGGCCAGCCGGAGTGGTTCGGTGAGGAGGACCTTTATCCGGACGTCCGGCCGGCCCTCGCCCGGCTTCGGGAGGCCGGCCTGTGGCTGGGCATCGCCGGCAACCAGACGGTCCGCGCCGGCGGCATCCTCCGCGCGCTGTTCGCCGACGACGTGGACCTGATCGGTACCTCGGACGACTGGGGAGCGAGCAAGCCGGACCCGACGTTCTTCGAGCGGGTGGCCGATGTCGTACCCGTGCCGCCGGCGGAGACGCTCTACGTCGGAGACCGGCTCGACAACGACATCCGGCCCGCCGCCGAGGCCGGACTGCGGACGGCCCTCATTCGCCGAGGACCATGGGCGACCATCCAGCAGCACGACCCGGACGCCGCCCGGTTGCCGACGATGCGTATCGACTCGCTGGCCGAACTGCCGGAGCTGATCGCGAAGTTCAACGTGACAGGGCGCTGATCCAGGCGGGCGCCAGGCACGCGGCGCTGTCGGCTGTTCCCGCTGAGCAGCGGAGGGTACGGTCCTGAGTGCGACCGCAGGACGAACATCGGAGCTGCCATGTCCGACTCGACGCCCCGCCCGATCGCTGGGCACGGCACGGAGGTGGGTTAGGTGCCGGACGAGGCCCAGACGATCGGACAGCGCATGCGTGACGCTCGGCTGCGGCTCGGGCTCACCCAGGCCGATGTCGCCGCACGGCTCGGACGCACCCAGGGGTGGGTGTCGAAGGTGGAGAAGGGCACCATCGAACTGGACCGCACCAGCGTCATCAACGCGCTGGCCGGGGTGCTGCACGTCCATCCCAACGAACTCATCGAGCGCCCGTACAACGGAGCCGTCGCCGCCAACCAGTGGCAGATCTCGGCGGCGGCGATCATAAGAGAGCTGCGACGCTATGACCTGGCCCCGGTGTTCGACGGCCCGCCTCGGCCCGCCGCTACCCTGTGGGCGGAGACGGCGAAGCTGCACACACTGCGGGACAACGCCAAGAACACCGCGATTCTGGCCGCCCTCCCCGACCTGCTCCGTGAGTCCCGCGCCCTTGCCGAGGTCTCCAGTGGCCGCGAGCGCGACGAGGCGTTCGGTGTGTACGCCATCGCTTGCAAGTTCGGGCACACCAGCGCGCATGCGCTCGGCCACCCCGAGTTGGTCACCATGACCTGTGAGCGAGCGGCCTGGGCCGCCGAGCGGAGCGGCGACGAGTTGATGCCCGCCGTGGCCCACTGGATGCGGGTGTGGGACATGTGGGCCACCGCCGACTGGGACGACGCGGTGTCCTTGTCGGACAAGGCACTGCGAAGCGTCGAGCCGTTTCAGGAACGTGGTGAACCGCTGGCCATGCACGTTTGGGGAGCGCTGCATCTTCGCGCGGCGGTCTCGGCCGCGCGCGGCAGCCGCGCGGGAGAGGCGCGCCACCGTATCGACCTGGCTCGTGAGGTGGCCGAACGAGCGAGGGGATCGGCTCCTCGGTTCGATCGTCATTCGCTCACCTTCAGCCCGGGAAACGTAGCCATCCACGCGGTCAACGTCGAGTTGGAGATGAGCAACCAGGACGAGGCCCTGCGGCTGCACAGCCAGGTGGATCAGGCCGCCATCGCGGCGCTGCCGAAGTCGAGACGCGGCCACTACCTCCTCGACCTGGCCCGAGCCCATCTGTGGTCGGGCCACCGGGACCGGGCGCTCGCTGAGTTGGAGCGGGCGGAAGCGACGGCACCTCAGCTGATCCGGAACCACCCCATCGCGCGCGCGACCCTCCGCCGGATTCGCCGAGCGGAGCACGCCGCCGGGTCCGAGCGGCTGCGCCGCATGTCGACCCGCTTCCGCCTTGAGAACTGATTTCCGAGGCTGACCTGGATTATTCCGCACGTTCATAAAGTGCGGGTCACCGGACTTCTACGGTCTGTCATCGCAATCGCCGATGACACCCGGGGGTGCCCGTGCGTACCAACGCGCCTGATCTGTTGTCGTTCTTCGCGCCGTTGGGCGACGTCACGGCCGCGATACAGCGGAGGCTCGACGGGCTCGAGTGCGTGCGATGCGGGTCTGCGGTGGGGCTGCGGTCCGGCGGTCACGCCTACACCCTCACTCGCACGGGATGTCTCGGCTGGGCCGTGCGAGTGTGCGGAATGTGCCCGGCAGCCGCGCCGGTCGGGGCGGACGTGGCAGCGGCCGTCGCCTGGGTGGTGGCGGCAGGGGCGTGCGAAGACGACGTTCTCGCAGCTTGGCCATGGCGACGCGCGGTGCCTGTGCCAGCGGGTCGGTTGTGGGACACCGTCCGGGTCCCGCGCTCGGTCGGTGTCGCGGTTCTCGCTCAACTTCCGCACCGCGTCGCCGCGATCGGACCGGTGCTTGAGGTGCCGGCCCGGAACGCGGTCGAGTTCCTGGTGCCGCCCGGCACGGCCGCGACGTGGCCGTCGCGCCGCCGAGAGCTGCGCGACGTCTTCTGCGTCGGCCAAGGCAGCAGCAAGCTTCCGTCGCCCGACCTGACGCTGGTCGACGGGCGACGAGCCCGCTGCGGTCGCAGTTGGCTCACCCGGCTGCAACTCGACCGTACGCCCACCACGCACGGCGGAGCGCTCCTGGACTGCCTGCTGGCCGAGCTGGGGCAGGGGCAATGAAGGAGGACATCAGGCTGCGATGGGGGACGCACGAGCTGATGGGCGAGTGGGTCACCGACGCGACCGGGCGCGTCGGCCGGCTGGAGGCCGTACTTGAACACGTCACCGGCCGGACGGGACAAGTCGTCCGCGTTGAGGCGCACCTGCGCCCGGTGGATGGCAGCGGATGGGAGTGGACGACGGACGCCAACGCGCTCACGCGCGCGGTGCCTGGCGGGCCGCCGCCGCGGTGAGCACGACCAGGGCGGCCACCCGCCCCGGAAAGGGCGGGTGGGTGGGGGAGGCGGGTGGGGAAAGGTCCCTTCGGGGCGCTCCGGCCGCCAGGCCGGTCACGCGTTGTCCCAGCGGAAGAGGCGGGCCGAGATCAGGGTCAGGACCGCGGCGAAGGCCAGGAGGCCCAGCATGGCGGGGAGGGCCGCGCCGTAGCTCTGGCCGCGGGTGAGGACGTCCTGCATGGACTCGTTGAGGTGCTTCAGCGGCAGCACGTTGGAGACGGCCCGCAGCCAGGACGGCATGCCGTCGGTGGGGAAGAAGGAGCCGGAGAGGAACGCCATCGGCAGGACGACGATCTGGAGGGCGCCGTTGGCGGCCTCCTCGGTCTTGGCCCAGGCGCCTATCAGCAGGCCGATGGACATGAAGGCCAGCGTGCCGCAGGCGACCAGCGGCAGCGAGAGCCACCAGGAGCCGGAGAGGGTGAGGCCGTAGTAGGGGATGGTGGCGACGCCGATGAAGATGGCGAACTGGATGAAGGCCATCGCCAGGCTGACGCCGATCCGGGCGCTGATCACCGTGGAGGGGCGGATCGGGGCCAGCCAGAGCCGCCGCAGGATCCGCTTCTTGCGCCAGTTGACCAGTGTGAACGCCGACATGTACGCGGCGCCGGTGGCGATGGCCCAGCCGAGGAGTCCCGGGGTCAGCTGCTGGATCGGCTTGATCGAGTGGTCCTCGACCTGGTCGGTGGCGAGTTGGAAGGCCGGCGGCTGGCCGGTCGCGGCCACGTTGGCGCCCTGCACGATCGACTGCATCAGGCCCTGCACGGTGCCGGCCGTGGTGGCGTCGGCGGCCGAGTAGCGCAGCTCGATCCGGCCCTCGGCGTCCTGCCAGACGGCGGCGTCGACGTCGCCCTCGCGGACGTCCTCGAGCGCCTGGTCGCGGTCGCCGGTCTCGATGATCGTGAGGGCGTCGGAGAGCGCGGCCCGTTGGTCGGCCGGCATGTCGTCGAGGACGTCGACGGCGCCGACCTGGACGACCGTGCTGCTGGCGACCCCCGAGTCGCGCAGCAGCGCGCCGAAGAGAGCCAGGAACATCAGCGGGAATACCAGGGTGAAGAACACCGCGGTGCGGTCGCGGAGCAGGCCGAGGACCATGGCCCGCGAGAGGCTTCGGAACGCGCTCACTCGCGGAACTCCCGTCCGGTCAGGTGAAGGAAGACGTCCTCCAGGGTGTCGACGCCGGTCTCGGCGATCAGGTCGGCCGGGGCGCCGATCTTCAGGATGCGGCCGGCGTCCATGATGGCGACCCGGTCGCAGAGGATCTCCGCCTCGTCCAGGTAGTGGGTGGTCAACACCACCGTGCGGCCGCTGGAGTTGATCTCCCGCAGCAGGTCCCAGAGGTTGCGCCTGGCCTGCGGGTCGAGCCCGGTGGTCGGCTCGTCGAGGAAGACCAGCTCGGGGTCGTGGACCAGCGCGCAGGCGATGGAGAGCCGCTGCGCCTGGCCGCCGGACAGCTTGTCGTCGCGGACGTTGGCCTTCTCGGTGAGGCCGACGCTCTCCAGCATCGCGTCGGCCCGCTCCGTCGAGACGCCGTACAGGGCCGCGAAGGTGTGGATCTGCTCGCGGGCCGTCAGCTTCTCGAAGAACGCCGACGCCTGGAGCTGCACGCCGATCCGGGCCAGCAGCCTCGGGTCGCGCGGCCAGGACGGCTCACCGAGCAGCAGCGCGGTGCCCTCGTCGGGCTCGCGCAGCCCCTCGACGATCTCCATGGTCGTGGTCTTGCCCGCGCCGTTCGGCCCGAGGATGCCGTAGAACTCGCCACGGCCGACTTCGAAGGTCACCCCGTCGACGGCCTGGACATCGCCGTATCGCTTGCGTATCCCGTCGACCTTGATCGCGGCCGTTATCTCTGTCACATCGGTCGATGCTACTGGTGGCCCTCGAACGCCCGAACGGCGCTCCTCACCCCCGGTAGAGGGTGAGGGTGGTCCAGGCCCCGATGTGCACCCGGTCGCCCTCGCGCAGCGGCACGGGCACGAACGGCTGGATCGGGTCCTCGGCCATGTTGACGGTGGTGCCGTTGGTGGAGTCCTGGTCGACGACCGCCCAGCCGCCCTCGGCCTGTTGGACGAGCACGGCGTGCCGGTGGGAGACGCCCGGGTCCTCCGGGGGGCGGGAGAGGTCGATGTCGGGCGCCTCGCCGGTGGACTGCCGGCGGCGGCCGATGGTGATCTCGTTGCCGGTCAGCGGCACCTGCTGCTCGGGCGCGTAGGCCGGCAGCTTGAGCTCGTGGGCCTCGGGGCCCGAGCGGCGCATCATCGCCTGGAAGTACTCGGGGTCGGGGCCGATGGTCACCAGCCAGCGCTCCGGCTGCGGCGGCCGTTGCTGTTGCTGTGGTGGCTGCTGCTGGCCGGGGTAGGGCGGCGGCGGGGGCTGCTGCTGGTACTGGCCGGGGCCGGCGGGCGCGCCGGGGCCGCCGGGCGGCGGCAGCATCCAGTCCGTGTTGGTGCCGGGCGCCTGCTGTTGCTGGTGCTGCGGCGGCTGCTGGTGCTGCGGCGGCATCGGCGGGGCCTGCGGCGCGGCGGCCTGCTGGCCGTACATGTCGCGCTGCCCGGGCATCGGCGGCGGTCCCGGCTGCCCGTGCTGCCCCGGGTACTGCTGCCCGCCGGGCGCGGCAGGCGGTATGTAGGTGGTGGGGGAGTTGGTCAGGAAGTTGTACCGGCACTCCTCGCAGAACGGCGCCTGCGACTCGCGCGGGGTACGGCACTGCGGGCACAGCTCGGTGGGGTTGAGCTGCTGCATCGGCGCCGTGGCGTCCGGGAAGCCGTAGCCGCCGTGGCCCTGCGCGGGCGGCGGCGGTGGCGGCGCCTGCTGGGGGGCCGGGTAGCCGTAGCCGCCGGGCTGCGGCGGGGGCGGCAGCTGACCGCCGGGGCCTTGGCCGGCGCCCGGGTAGCCGACGGGTGGCGGCGGCATGGCGGCGGCGGGCGCGAGCATGCGGTGACCGCACACCTCGCACCAGTCCTCGGCCACCGACTGGTGGCCGTTAGGGCATGTCGGCATGTGACTGCCTCCAGTTACTCACGTCGTCCGCCTGCCATGGCGACATCGGTCTGCGGGCCTTCCTCCTCAGACGAACAGTACCCGCCGTCGTGCCCGGTACGTCTAGGTCCTGCCCTGGGGTCTGCCTCACGCCCGGGCCGCGGGCGGGAACGGGATCACGGCCACCGTCACGTTGTCGTGACCGCCCGAGTCCAGCGCGTGCCGCACCAACTGCCGTGCCGTGGCCAGCGGGGCGCGCCTGGCGTGCTCCGGTACCACGTGCGCCATCTGCTGCCCGGTCTCTGCGTAGTTCCACAGGCCGTCGGTGCACACGATCACCACGCCCGGCCGGTCCGGCTTGAACGACGCCGTGTGCGGGTCGATCTCCTGGGCGTCGGCGCCGAGCCACGCGGTGATGGCGTGCGCGCGGTGGTCGGCCATCGCCTCCGCCTCGGTGAGCAGCCCGGCGGCCACCATCTGGGCGGCCCACGAGTCGTCCTCGGTGAGGCGCGCGGCGGCGGCGCCCGGCTCGTCCGGCACCCAGTAGGCGCGGCTGTCCCCGATCCACCCCACCGTGAGGGTGGATCCCGTGGTCACGGCGCTGACGATGGTGCAGGCCGGGGAGTTGCGTCCCGGCTCCGGCTCGGTGCCCTGCGCGAGCGCGGCGACCGCGGTGCCGGCGGCGAGCAGCGCGTCGTGCATGGCCTGCGGCCCGGGGACGCCCCTGGGCAGCGCGCCGAGCAGGAACTCGCGGGCCGTGCCGGCGGCGGCCGCCGAGGCCTCGTCGGGCCGGGTGGAGGAGGAGACCCCGTCGCAGACCACGGCGATCACGGCCGGCTGGCCGTCGGGCAGCGCGGTGGCGGCGACGGCGAACGCGTCCTCGTTGCGGTGGTGGCGCAGGCCGATGTCGCTGACGGCGGCCACGCCGCCCAGCTCGCGCTCCGCGTGGTCCCGGGTCCCGGCGGGGCCGCGCCCGCACCCGGTGCAGTGGCCTTCGGCGTCCACGTATCCATTACCGCACACCGGGCAGGCGCCGCCACCGGACGCGGCGGCGCGCGGGTCGTCGTACCTGGTGGCCTGCGGGGCTGCGGGCGGAGCCGGGTGCGCGGCGCGGGGGTCGGCCGGCGGCGCGGTGGGTGCCGGCGGTGCGGGCGGGGCGTAGCCGGGTGCCGGCGGGGGCGGGGCGGCCTGCTGGGCCCTGGGGTCGACCACCGGCTGCTGCGGCTGCGCCTGCGGTCGCGGGGGAGGCAGGGTGAAGTCGTGCTCGGTGGGCGTGGGCGCGTAGCCGGCGGCAGGCGGGGGCGGCGCGGCGACGCGGCCGACCGCTTGCAGGTCCGTACCGCAGACGCCACAGAATCGGTCGTCGTCCTCCAGTGGCTCACCGCAGCCGGGGCAGGCGGAGAGTTGGTCGAGCCTCGGCATCGTCACACCCATGTCCTAGGGCGGAAGCGGTTGGCCGCCTCCACCAGTTCAATGCGTTCACTTCGGGTCGGCGCCAGCCGGGCCAACCGCCGGTACGAGCGTTCGAGGCCCAGCCGGACCCCGGTCTCGTTCAGCGACTCGCCGAGTAGCTGACGCCCCTGGTCTGTTTGCTCTGGGAAAGGTCCGGGGCAGGAGATTACCCAGTCGAGCGCGGAACCCAGCACCTCACAGGACAGTTGTTCGGCCAGCCACGGTTCCAGTCCCGCGCCACGCAGCGCGGCGAGCTGCGCGCCCGCGGCCAGCAGGTCGGGCAGCAGGTCGGGGGTGGCCGCCCGCTGCCGCAGCCGGGCCCGCACGGCCGCCACCCGGGCCGCCGTGTAGTGCGCCGAGGTCTCCGGCACCGACTCGAGCGCGGCCACGGCCCCGCGCCGGTCGCCGGCCGCGAGACGCACCCTGGCCAGGCCGAAGCCGGCGCTGACGTGGCTGGGATCGGTGCTCCACACCAACTCGTAGTAGTCGGCGGCGTTGTCCAGCTGGCCGAGCACCTCGGCGCACACCGCGAGCGCCAGCTTCGGCGCCAACTCGCCGGGGAACGCGTCGTAGATCGCGTCGAAGGCGAGCGCGGCCGTCTCCCAGTCCCTGGTGACCAGCGCGGTCAGACCCCGGTACCAGACCACCCGCCAGTCGCTGCCGCGGCGCTCCGCGAGCCCGGCCGCCGAGGCTCGCGCGATGGCGAGCGACCTGCCGTCCCCGACCTCGAGGTAGGCCCGCAACTCGCGGATCCTGACCTCGATGGAGTCGGTGGGCGCGGAGCGGAGCGCCACCAGCAGATCGGCGGGCGAGGTGGCCATCAACCCGGCGAGGAACCCGGCGTTGGCATCCCCGGGATCGACCCGCGGCACTGGCAACGCCAGCGCGACGGCGCGCAGGTCGAGCCGGACGGTCCTGGGCGGGTCGCCTCCGGCGGGCCCGGCCATGGCCGGGCCTTCGGCGGGTTCGCCTGCGCGTTCGCCTGCGGCGGGCCAGGCCGGTGGCTCGGGCGGGACGTCAGGATCCCGCAACCCACGCCGCGCGGCGGCGGCCTCGGCCTCCGACCACCCCCGACTGCCGGTTGCCTGTGGCACCCGGGCCGCCCGGACCTCGGGCCCGCCCGGTCCGTGCGGGTCGCCTGCGGCGTGCTGAGGCGGCGTCCAGGCTCGGGCGCCGGGTCGGCCTGCCTCGCCCGCCGACCACGGCCGGCTCTCGTCGGTCGGCTGCGCCGCCGGCGCGTGGGGGGTGGGCGGTGTGGCGGGATCGGGCCCCGGTCCGTGTGGGCCCTCCCCGGGCTCCGGCCAGCCCGGCCGCGTATCCGGCCCGAAGACTCCGTGTGGAGCGCCGGTGCCGGCCTCGGCGGGTTCGCCCGCCGGCCACGGCCGGCTGTCGCCGGTGGCCTGTGGCGGCAGGGACGGTGGCGTGAGTGGGGCGGACTCGGGTCCTGGCCCGTGTGGGCCGCCCGCGGTGGTGTGTTGGGCCGGCGTCCAGGCTCGGGCGTCCGGCGCGGGGCCGCCGTGTGGGGCGCCGGTGCCGGTCTCGACGGGTTCGCCCGCCGGCCACGGCTGGCTGCCGCCGTCGGCCGGCCGGGGCCGGCCCCCGCCGGCCGGCCCCGCCTGCGGCGCAGCCGCAGCCGCACCGGCGCCCTGCGCCGGCTCGGCCGCCCCGCGCAGCGGTTCCGCGCCGCGCAGCGGCTTCCGCAGGCGGTGCCGTAGTCCCACGCCGCGCCGCCGTCCCGCGCCGAGTTGGGAGACCTCGCCCTCGGCGCGGGGGACCAACTCCGTGTCGACGACGCCGAGTTCGCGGCCGAAGAGCTGGGAGAGCGCGGGGCGCGGCTGGCCGGTGTTGACGGCGACGATCTCGCGCAGCACGCCCGTCAGCTGCTCGGCCATCTCCTGCGCCGAGCCGAACCTGCGCCACGGGTCGGGGTCCGTGGCCCGGACCAGGAAGCGGTAGAAGGACTCGTACTGCTGGAAGACCTCGATGTTCTCCGGGTCCGGCAGGCTGTCCGCGTAGAACGTCGTGTAGCCCTGGAAGTCGAACGTCAGCACGGCGAGCGTGCGGGCCACCGTGTAGAGGTCGGAGGCCACGGAGGGCCCGATCTCGGCGACCTCGGGCGCCTGGTAGCCGACCGTTCCGTAGATCGCGCTCTCCTGGTCGTCCATCCGCCGGACCGCGCCCATGTCTATGAGCTTGAGCTGGTCGTCCTGCTGGATCGCGTTGTCGACCTTGAAGTCGCAGTAGAGCAGGTTGCGGCTGTGCAGGTAGCCGAGCGCGTCCAGCGCCTCGATGCCGTACGCGCAGGCCACCTCGACCGGCAGCGGGTCGCGGTGGCCGTCGGGGGCGCGGCGCTCGTTGGCGATCTCCTTGAGCGACTTGCCGCCGACGTACTCCATGACGATGTAGCCGTCCATGCTGCCGGTGCGGCGGTCCAGGTGCTCCACGAAGTTGTAGATCCGCACGATGCTGGAGTGCTCGATCTCCGCGAGGAAGCGGCGCTCGGAGATCGCGGCGGCCATCGCGTCCTCGTCACCCGTGTCGAGCAGGCCCTTGAGCACCACCCACCGGTCGGAGACGGCCCGGTCGATGGCGAGGTAGATCCAGCCGAGGCCGCCGTGCGCCAGGCAGCCGGCGATCTCGTACTGGTCCCGCACCACGTCGCCCGGCTGGAGCTTCGGCACGAACGAGTACGGGTGGCCGCACCTGGTGCAGAAGCCCTCGGTGCGTCCCGGCCGGCCGGCACGGGCGCGCCCCACCGGCGCGCCGCAGTCGCTGTTGCCGCAGAACCGCTTGCGTTCCGGCACCTCCGGGTCCTCGAGCACCGCGGACAGCGGGTCGGGGCGCGGCACGCCCGGCATCGTCACCAGACCCGCGCCGAGCCGCGAGCGCGCCGAGCCGCTGGCGCTCGACCGGGAGCTGCGCACCGAGACCGAGTCGACGGCGAGGCCGCCGCTCAGCGAGCGGGAGAGCCGCCCGGAGACCGAGCGGCGCGAGGACTGCGAGCGCGAGGGGCGGGACGGGCGCGAGGACGAGGGGTCGTCCTCCAGGGCACCGGCCGCGCCGGGCCGCAGCGCGCCGGAGAGGCCGGTCGCGTTCTCGCCGAGCATGCCGAGCGGCGAGACCACGGGCGCCAGGCCGCAGTCGCCGCAGTACAGCTCGCCGCCGCCGACGTCCTCGTAACTGCCCTGGCAGCCAGGCCGCTGACAGGGCACCTCCAGGTCGTCGGACGGCAGCGGGTTCACGAGTCGCTCCTCGTCATCAGCACCTCGGCCGCCGCCTCCTGGTAGCGGAGCACCGCGTGTTCCGCGGCGCGCAGGTCGCAGGGCGCGGTCCACAGCAGCCGGCGGGCCGCGTCGTACCGCTCCACGAGCAGCGGCTCCTCGGCCTTGCCGCCCCGGGCGGCCCGCGCCCGGCAGGCGTCGAGCAGGCCGCGCAGCTGGGCCCGCACCGCCAGCGGCACGGTCACCGCGGACAGCGAGTCGCGCGCCCGCTCCAACTCCTCCTCGGCGCGCACCTCGAGGCGTTCCAGCAGGGGCGAGAGCCGGTGCCACTGGGCGCGGCGCCGGTAGTCGGCGGCGGTGGCCAGCTCCTCGTGCAACAGGCTCGGCGGGCCGCTGACCGCGGGCACCTCGGAGGCCGCGATCTTGGCCAGCACCTCGCCGCGCGCGGTGCGCGCCTCGGCCAGGGTGCGGTCGGCCCTGGCCAGCACGTCGCGCAGCCGGATCAGCCGCTCCTCGGCGTCCTTGCGGACCCCGATGACGGCGTCGACCTCGCGCCTGATGTCGTCGAGGGCGCGGGCGGCGCGGTCGTAGCGCGCGGTGTCGGGGCGCCCGCCGCCGGGGGCGCTGCTGCCGCCGTCGGGGATCCAGAAGGCCAGCGGGTCCGCGATCACCTCGGCCCGCAGCGTCGTCAACTCGTCGGTGACCTCGCGCAGTTCGTCGCCGGCCGGGTGCTCGCCGGGGCGGACGCCGACCGAGTGGGCCAGCGCGGAGAGCCGGCGCAGCTCGGCGGAGAGCAGGTCTATCCGGGCGGGCAGCGCCGACCAGACCGCGTCGGCGGCGACCACGACGTCGAGCACACTGGCGTAGCCGGCGTTCATCCTGGCGAGCAGCTCGGGCCAGCCGACCGACTCGGCAGGACCGCCCTCGGGCTCGCCGGTGAGCTCCAGGTGCGCGCCGTCGAGCAGCGCCGTCAGCCGCCGCAGCTCGTCCTCGCCCGGGTAGCGGCTGCGCGCCCGCAACTGCCTGGCGTTGTGCAGCGCCCTGGTGAGGACGTCGAAGTGCGACCACAGCAGCGGGACGAGGCGCTCGGCGCGCTCCCACCGCTCCCGGGTGACGCCGGAGAGCTCGGCGCCCTCGAGCAGCCGGCAGCCGGCGTGGTCCTGGAGGGCGAGCAGGGAGGACTCGATCGCCTCGTGCTCGGCGCCGAGCCGGGCCAGCGCGCGGTCCACCTCTTCCCGGCTCAACACCTTCCCGGTGGATTCCGGGGCCATCGTTCTCTCCCCTCTCCTCTCGTCACGCGTCACTCGTCACTCGTCCGTCCTGCTCCCGTATCTCTTCCCGTCGGCCGGGGCGCCGTCACTCACTCGCGGTAGAGCGGTTCCGGCGGCGCCGGGGGCGGGTCGCGCCGCGGGTCGTAGAGGTAGTCGGCCAGCCACTGGTTGTACGAGGTGAGCCAGCCACCGGCGCGGTAGTCCTCCAGGACCGCGTTGACCCAGCGCACCAGGTCGGTGTTGGCCAGGTTCATCGCGACGCCGTAGGACTCGCGGGTCAGCGGCTCGCCGACCATGTGCATCGACGGGTCCTGCGCGACGTGTCCCGCGGCCAGCGCGCTGTCCGTCATCAGCGCGTCGGCCAGGCCGAGTTGGATGCGGACCAGGCAGTCGAGGTGGTTGGGCACCCGGATCACCTCGGCCCCGTGGTCCTGGCGTTCGAGCAGCCGCTCCGCGGTGGAGCCGTCGGCGCGGCACAGCCGGGCGCCGGCGAGCGACTCGTCGAAGCCGGTGATCTCCGAGCCGTTGGGGACGAGGAGCTGCTGGCCGGTCTCGAAGTAGGCGGTGGAGAACGCCACCCGCTCGCGCCGCTCGCAGGTGATGGACATGGTGCGCACCACCATGTCGACCTGCCCGGTGCGCAACGCCTCGATCCGCTGGTCGGTGGGGATGGCGAGGTAGGTGATGTCGGGGGAGGGGTCGGCCAGCAGGTCGACGGCGATCGCCTGCACGAGGTCGATGTCGAAGCCGACGATCTCGGTGTTGTCCGGTTGGCGGTAGCCCCACAGGTAGCTGTTGAGGTCGATGCCGACGCGCAGCTGGCCGCGCTCCCTGATGGCGTTCACCGCGTCGCCCCTGACGCGGGCGGCCGGGAGGCTCTCGGCGGCGTCGCGGTTGTCGGCGCAGCGCTCCGGCTCGGCCAGCGGTCCGATGCCGCTGTCGCTGCCGCTGGCGGGGCCGTTCGCGGTCCGCGCCGCGGGCGCGGCCCCGGCGGGGCCGGCGTCCGGCGGCGGCGCCCCGCAGGCCACGGCGAGCAGCAGCGCGGCGAAGACGCCGCAGAGCGAGGCCCTGCGGTGGGCGGCCGCCGTCCCCTGGTTCGTTCCCGGCCTCATCGGCACCCCCCTGGCGAGCGAACGCGGGCCGACTTCGGCGCCCGCGCGGCCTGCGGCCGGACGTCGGTACCGGCCGTGGTCGCCGCGCTGGCCGGATGAGCCGGTCGAGTCGTGTGTCCGGCCACGGTGCGCCGCGCGTCGTCCGTCGCCGCGGCGCGCCTGCGCCGCTTCGCGGCGGTCGCCCGCTCGCTGTTCCCGCGCGTCATCGTCGGCACTCCTTTCGCGCCGGGGCGCCGGCCGTCCTCGGCGAGCGCGCGGCCGAGGGCCGGCCGCCGAGTGCCGTCAGCGGGATCACGGGCGCCACACCCGGGCCGGGGCGATGCCCCGTCGTCCGGCCGCACACGGGACCGGTTCCGTCCGTCCGCCAGGTCGTCCCCACCCCCGATGCCCCTTCGGGGCCGGCCGCCAGGCCGTCCGGCGCTCACCGGTACTCCGAGAGCCGGCGGCCGATGCCGAGCGCGGTGCCGGCGACGCCCAGCACCGTGAGCACCAGCGCGCCGGCCGCCAGGCCGTCCAGCCGGTCCCGGCCGCGGCCGCCCGCCGCCCCGAACTGTTCCTGCTCGTGCGCCACGGCGTCGGCCAGCGAGTCGTTGACCCGGTCGAACATCTCGCCGGTCGAGGCGCGCCCGCCGATCACCCGGTGGACGGCGCCGTCGTAGTCCCCGGCGAGCTCCAACTCCCTGGCGTCGGCGTGCCGCGCCGACCACTCGCGGCTCGCCTCGATGGCCCGCTCGACCGGCGCCTCGCCGGCCGGATCGCCGGCCGCCCGCTCCGCCGCGTCGGCGAGCAGGCCGCCAGGCCGGTCCGGGTCGCGACCCAGCAGGGCCTCGAGCCGGGCCTGGAAGCTCTCCTCCGACGCGTCGTCGGCGCCCCGCGCGACCAGCGTGATGTTCTCGTCGCCCCTGGCGCGCAGCGCCTCGGTCCACGCGCCGTTGAGCGAGCTGAGCGAACGCGCCGCGCCCCGGTCCGCCTCGTGGAGCGCGTCGCGCGCCAGGGCGTGCGCGCCGGTCAGCCACAGCAGGAGCACGGTCGCGGCGGCCGAGGCCGCGATGAGACCGGGGCTCAACAGGCGGTTGGTGCGCAGGTAGTGGCGTCGCTGGGCCCAGGCGAGCACCACTAGGGCCGCGCCGCCGGCGCCGAGCGCGAGCCAGGGCCAGGCCCGTGCCTCGGCGATGTCGTGCTGGAACCGGTCGGTCTCCAGCACGTACAGGTCGGCGGCGGCCACCAGGAGGGTTTGCTGCATCTGTTCGTCGGCGTACCGCAGGTACGCGCCGCCCAGCGGCAACCCCTGACGGTTGTTGGCGCGGGCGGTCTCCACGAGCCCCGTGTAGACCGGCAGCCGCTCGTTGAGCAGCGTGATGTACTCCTGCGCCTCGTCGGACTCGGAGGTGTCGGCCGCCGCGTCGGCCAGCCGGCCGGCCGCGTTGGCGATGTCCTCCTCGTACCGCTGCCGCACCGCGGGGTCCTCGTCGGCGCCGGCCAGGAAGCCCGTGGCGGCGGCCGTGTTGGCGTCCGCGAGCAGCCGGTAGATCTCGGCCGCGCCCGCGCTCAGCGGCTGGCTGCTCTCCAACACCGTGTCGGTGGCCCGGTAGCGGTCGGCGACCTGCCAGAACGTCGCCGCGCCGAACAGCAGCAGCAGGCCGGCGAGGACCACACCGATGATCCGCAGCCGGCCGGGCTCCGTCCTGGCCGCCGCGCGCAGCCGGGCCGCGCCCTCCGCCCACGACCTGCGCCGCGGCGGCTCGGCCGGCGGCACGGGCGCGGGGGGCGCCGGCGGCGCCGACGAGGCCCGGGGCGCGGGCGGCGCCGGCGGAGCGATCGGCGGGTGAGTCACGTGTACGGGCCCTCCCCCTCACGATTCGGCACGGGCCACACGGCGAGAAGTATGCCGCTCGCCTCGGCCAACCAGACAGCCCCTGCCAGGATCTTGTTTCGTGATCGCGATCTTCGCCGGGCGCCCCGGTTCTCCAGTGCTCACGCGTCCGGCGGTCGCGCGGTTCCCGGGTGAGCGGCCGAACCCCTGGCGGGCGGGCCGGAGTTGCTGATCGCCGGCGCGCGGTCACCGGCCGGGGACGGGGCGCGGGCGCGGCGGTGGCCGGCGGCCGACGCGCCGTCCGTCGCAGAGCCGTTCGACGTCCGGCGGTGAACACCAGTCAGGACCGGTCGCCCGGCCGGTCGGGCCGGGCGACCGGCGCTCGGCCGGGCGGGGGCGTCGGTCAGCCGAGGCGCATGCCCAGGTGGTGGGTGGGGTCGATCTGGCGGAGCGGGACGAAGCCGAGGCGGTCGTAGAAGGCACGAGCGCGGGTGTTGGCCGGGTTCATGCCGAGGTGGACGCCGGGGACGCCGCGCTCCCGGAGCGCGTCGAGGAACGCGGTCATCAGGCGGCGGCCCAGGCCGCGGCCCTGCCCCGGCGGCAGCAGGTCGATGTGCAGGTGCGCCGGGTACTCGGCGGCGATCTCGGGGACCAGCATCAGCTCGGCGTGGTGCAGCAGGTGCCGCAGGTGCTCGTCCGCGTCGGCCGGCTCGCCGACGGGGGCAGGGAAGCGCTCGGCGACGGTCGGCAGCCAGCGCTCGCGGAACTCGGCGAAGAAGCGGGTGCTGTCCGCGGTGCCCACGATGTAGCCGAGCACCCGCTCGCCGTCGTCCGCCACGAACACCAGCTCGGGCTCCAGCTCGGCGTACGGCTCGGCGAAGATGGCCGGCAGGATCGCCGGCTCCTTGAAGTGGTCACTGGCGTCCCCGCCGAGGTGCCCGGTGCGTATGCAGATCTCGTGCAGCGCCGCGAGGTCGGTCGGCCGGTAGCCGCGGATCGTGACGGGTGAGTCGGCGGGTGGACTGGCGGGTGAGTTGGTCATGCGGACATGATCCTCCGGCGCCGGGCGCGGGGGGCCTCCTTGTTCCCGGCCTCGTTCTTCCCTGGCTCGTTCTTCCCGGCCGCCGCGTCGGCCGGGCGCGCCCGGCCCGGGATCGCGAGCACCACGAGCGCGGCCAGCAGCGAGGCACCCGCGCCGATGGCGAAGGTGGCGCGGAAGCCGGCCTCGGACGGCAGCGTCACCGGGCCCGCCGGGGTGGCCAGTTCGGTGGTCAGGTGGGCGAGCACCATGCCGATGACCGCGCTGGAGGTGGAGGTGCCGATGGATCGCATCAGGGTGTTGAGGCCGTTGGCCACGGCCGTCTCGGACGGCGGCACCGCGCCCATGATCAGGGCCGGCATCGCGGCGTAGGCGAGGGCGACGCCCGCGCTGATGACGGAGCTGAAGACCAGCACGCCGAGGGACGAGCCGGCGAGGCCGAACGCGGTCAGGTAGCCGACGGCCAGCACCAGGGTGCCGGCGAGCAGCGAGACCTTGGGGCCGCGGGCGGCGGAGATCCGGGCGGAGAGCGGCGAGACGACCATCATCACCAGGCCGGTCGGGGCGAGCCACAGGCCGGCCGTCACCATGGTCTCGCCGAGCCCGAAGCCGGTCGCCTCGGGCAGCTGGAGCAGTTGGACCGGCACCAGCATCCCGCCGTACATGGCGAGGCCGACCATGACGGTGGCCAGGTTGGTGACCAGCACCTGCCGGCGGGCGGTGGCGCGCAGGTCGACCAGCGGGGCGGACGACCGCAGCTCCCAGGCGCCCCAGGCGAGGAGCAGCACGCCGGCCGCGGCGAACAGGCCGAGCGTCGTCGCGCTGCCCCAACCCCAGTCGCCGCCCTTGGAGACGGGCAGCAGCAGCGCCACCAGGCCGGCCGAGAGGCCGAGGGCGCCGACGACGTCGAACCGGCCGCCCACCCGGGACGGCGACTCCGGCACCAGCACCGCCACCAGCACGGCGACCAGCGCGCCGAGCGCCGCGGAACCCCAGAACAGCGCGTGCCAGTCGGCGTGTTGGGCGACCGCGGCGGCGGCCGGCAGACCGAGCGCGCCGCCGATCCCGAGCGAGGCGCTCATCAGCGCGATGGACGAGCCGAGCCGCTCGGCCGGCAGCACGTCCCGCATGACGCTGATGCCGAGCGGGATGATGCCCATGCTGGCGCCCTGGAGCGCCCGGCCGGCGACCATCGGGGCGAGCGTGTCGGAGAGCGCGCTGACCACCGAGCCGACGACCAGCAGGCCGATGCTGACCAGCAGCATCCGCCGCTTGCCGTAGAGGTCGCCGAGGCGGCCGACGACGGGCGTCGCGACGGCGGCCGCCAGCAGCGTCGCGGTGATGGCCCACGAGGCGTTGGCGGCCGAGGTGTCGAGCAGCAGGGGCAGTTCGGGTATGAGGGGCACGATGAGCGCCTGCATCAGCGAGGCGGTGATTCCGGCGCCCGACAGCACGCCGACGACGATGCCGGCGCGCGGCGCGGGCGAGGGGCTGCTCATGTGGTCTCCGCTCCGGGGCACGAGCCGCGCGCGGCGCGGCTATGTGCATGATGCACACCGTATGTAGAGTACACATGAAGGAGACCGCGCCAACCCGGTTTCACGAGTCGCGAGGGAGTGTCGGAAGTGCGGGCAGAGCGCGAGAGGCGCGCGGAGATCGAGGAGATCGAGCGCGAGCTGATGCTGTTGCGCCGGCACGCCACCATGGGGAGTTTCCGGAAGTTCTACTCCGGCGACCGCCTGGAGCGCAGCGCGTACGTCGTGCTGAGCCGGATCGAGGCGGAGGGCCCGATGTCCATCGGCGAGCTCGCCGACGCCTTCTGCCTCGACACCTCGACCCTCAACCGGCAGACCGCCGCCATGCTGCGCTCCGGGCTCCTGGAGCGCATCCCCGACCCGGAGGGCGGCCTGGCCCGCAAGCTCCGCATCACCCCGGACGGCGAGCGCCGGCTGCGCGCCGACCGGCAGGGCCTCGTCGACTGCCTCGGCACCACCCTGGGGGACTGGACGCGGGAGGAGCTGGCCGCCTTCGCCGCCATGCTCACTCGCTACAACACGGCCGTCGAGCGCACCGAGGGCCGCCCCTGGCCACGCCACGACGGCAGCGGCACGGCCGAGGCCTGAACCGCGGGCCGGCTCACTCCGCGGCGGCCGGCTCGGCCGGCGCCGCCACCGCGGGGCGCGGCCCGCCCTGGCCGACGAGCGGCAGCGGCTCGCGGTTCGCAAGACCCGCCTCGTCCAGGGCACGCTTCAACCGCCACCGCAGCTCGCGCTCCACCTCGGGACCACGCCCCGGCTGTGTCTTGGCGGCGACCTTCACCATGATCGACTCGGCGGAGACCGACTCCACGCCCAGGTACCGCACCGGCTCCAACAGCAGCTCGTGCCACGGCTCGACGCGGGACAGCTCGGCGCCCACCTCGGCCACCATCTTCTTCAACGCCTCGACATCGGTGTCCGCCGGCACCTCCACGTCCACCAGCGCCGTCGACCAGCCCTGGCTCAGGTTGCCCACCCGCTTGATCTCGCCGTTGCGCACGTACCAGACCTCGCCGGCGTCGCCGCGCAGCGTCGTCACCCGCAGGCCGATCTCCAGCACGGTGCCGGTGGCCTCGCCCACGTCGATCGTGTCGCCGACCCCGTACTGGTCCTCCAGCAGCATGAACATCCCGCTGATCACGTCCTGCACCAGGCTGCGCGCCCCGAAGCCGATGGCCACACCGGCGACACCGGCGCTCGCCATCAGCGGGCCGAGCTGCACCCCGATCTCGGACAGCACCATCAGCCCCGCCGTGCCCAGGATCAGCACCGAGGCCGCGCTGCGCAGCACCGAGCCGATGGCCTCGGAGCGCTGCCTGCGCCGCTCCGAGTTGAGCAGCAGCCCGCTCCGCGTCAGCCGCCGGTTCTCCGGGTCCTCGCGGTTGAGCCGCGAGATCAGCCGGGTGATGGCACGCCGCACGACCCACCGCACGGTCAGCGCGATCGCGACGATCAGCAGGATCCGCAGTCCGGCCGTCAGCCAGGTCTCCCAGTTAGCGCTCATGTCTCGCTCATCGGTCCTCTCGGTTCACCGATCCACGGTAAACAAGGTGGGGACGGCTCGGGAGCACGCGATGACGGTTCTGTGGCGCACGCCATGCCGTTCGCGGTTTGTCCCGATGTCCGTCGCGCCTCTCCCGCCGCGTGGTCACACGGTGTCAGTGCCCCTGGTTAGCCTGACGGAATGCAGCACAGCGAGGAAGTCCGGGAGGGCGCGGCGCTGCGCCCGACCCGCAGGTTCGGGCCACGCTCCGCCGCGGCGCGCCGGGCCATCCTGGATGCCGCCAGGGCCCGCTTCGCGGCGGACGGCTACGAGAAGGCCACCATCCGCGCCATAGCCGCCGAGGCCGGCGTCGACCCGGCCATGGTCATGCGGTACTACGGCAGCAAGGCCGGCCTGTTCTCCGCCACCGTCGGGGCCGGCGAGCAACCGGCCGACCTCTCCCGGGTGCCGCGCGAGGAGATGGGCCGGCACGTCGCCCGCCTGCTGCTCGACCCCTGGGAGGGGGGCACCAACAGCGCCGAGGCCGCCGTGCTGCGCGCCGCCCCCACCCACCCGGAGGCCGCCAGGACCATCCAGGCCACCGTCGCGGGGCGGCTCGTCCCCGCCCTGCGCGGCGCCTTCCCCGACGATCCGGACGTGGAGACGCGGGCCGGCCTCGTGCTCACCCAGAGCGTGGGCGCCGCGCTGCTGCGCTACGTGCTGCGCGTCGAGCCGGTCGTGTCCATGGACTACGAGACGCTCGTCGCCTCCGTGGGGGCCGCCATCCAGCACCATCTCACCGCCCCGCTGCCCGCACCCGGCGGGGCTGCGGAAGGGGCGGGCGGGGCGCACGTGGCGAACGACACAATCAGCTCATTTCCCGATCGTGGTGGCGCTACCGGCCGTGCCCAGGACACACTGAGGTAGATCGTCCCGGCGCGAGCCACGTGCCGCCGACGGAAACGGAGGGCGTCCGTGCCACACGTCTTGGTCCTCAACGCGTCGTACGAACCACTCGGCGTCGTATCAGTCCGCCGCGCACTCATCCTGCTCATCAACGACAAGGCCGTCAGCCTGGAGTCCACAGGCGCCCTCATGCGCAGCGCCACCCACGCCATCCCCGCGCCCAGCGTGGTGCGGCTCAAACGCTTCGTCCGCGTCCCCTACCGCAGCGCCGTCCCGCTCACCAGACGCGCCCTGTTCGCCCGCGACGGCGGGCGCTGCGCCTACTGCGGGGGCGTCGCCACCAGTGTCGACCACGTCATCCCGCGCAGCAGGGGCGGCCAGCACGCCTGGGACAACGTGGTGGCCGCCTGCCGCAGCTGCAACCACATCAAGGCCGACCGCCAGGTCGCCGAGCTCGGCTGGCGCCTGCGCCATCAGCCGGGCCCGCCGTCCGGCCTGGCCTGGCGCATCATCGGAACCGGCCACCGCGACCCGCGGTGGCTGCCGTATCTCCGCCCCTACGGCGCCGACGACGCCCTCGCCAGAATCGAGGGCCGCGGCGTCGCTGGCCGCGACGGCCTTGGCCACGGCGTCGCGGGGCGTGCCGGCTGACGGCGTGGCCGGCCACGCCGGGCCGTGCCCAACGGGCTGGGCCACCGAGCGTCGTGCGGCTTGGCCGCCGCGCAGCGGCTCGGCGGCTTCGCCGCGTGCGCTGCCATCGGGCGGCGTCCCGGACCTTCCCGCCGCACGGCTCTGAGGGGAGCGAGCGTGACCGCTGACGCGGCGGGCCGCCGCAGGCGCCTGTGCGGCTCGGCCGCATGGGACACAGCAGCGCCTGGCACGGTCGTGGCGGGGAAGCCGCCGCGCAGCGATGCGTGGCCGGTGCGGCGGCCAGCCGCACGCGCCGCGGCCGTCGTGCCGCAAATTCGGTCGGTTCTCGCCGCCTCCGGCGGCAGAATTTCGGCCGCACCCAGCGTGAGCTGTGCCGCTTTCCTGTCGCGAGAACGGATGGGCTGGCGTTCACTGGGTAGGGCAAGCGGTGTCCACCCCAGGCCCCCGCCCTCGTGAACGGAGAACGTCGTGGCCCCAGCCGCCGCCCGGATGGAGATCGAGACCGACAAACAGTGGGACCGGGAACCCCCGGTCCTGATCCCGATGCCGGCCGAGGCCGCCGAGGCCCACGAGCTTCCCCTCACCAGCGAGCCGCCCCTCGGCCAGCTGATCCCCCTGACGGCCGAGCGGCCGTTCGCGCTCGACCCGCCGCTCACCGCCGAGCCCGCGCCCCCCACCGCGGAGCCGTGCGGCCCCTGATGGAGGGGCCGACGCGGCTCAGCCGGCTCGCCGCCGCGCACGGCGTCGCCACGGTCCACGAACCCGTGCCCGGCCGGCCGACCGAGGTCCCCCGGGAGACCGTGGCCGCCGTCCTCGTCGCCCTCGGCGTCGACCCCGAGGCCGACGAGATCCCCGGTGACCCCGACGACCTCGACCACGGCCCGCTGCTCCCACCCACGCTCGTGCTGCGCGACGGCGACCAGCCGCCGCCGCTGCCCCCGGGCACCACCCTGCGGCTGCACACCGAGGACGGCGTCGCCGTGCCGCTCCCCACCGGCCCCGCCCCACTGCCCCTCGGGTACCACACGCTGCACGCCACCGCCCCCGACGGCCGCACCGCCGAGGCCACGCTGATCGTCGTCCCGCCCCGGCTGCCGGCGCCGCCCGGCCGCGCCTTCGGACTCCTGGTCCAGCTCTACTCGGTGCTCTCCGAGCGCTCCTGGGGCATGGGCGACCTCGTCGACCTCGGCGACCTCGCGAGCTGGGCGGGACACGCGCACGGCGCCGGCTTCGTCCAGGTCAACCCGCTGCACGCGGCCGTGCCCGGCGGCCCAGGACAGCCCACAGACCCGTCCCCCTACCGGCCCGCCACCCGCCGCTACCCCGACCCCGTCCACCTGCGGATCGAGGACATCCCCGAGTACGCCTACCTCGACGGCGACGCGCGGCACCACACCGACCGGCTGCTGGCCCGCGCCGCGGAGCTGCGCGCCGACGTCCTGCACCGGGGCGCCCACATCGACCGGGACGCCGTCTGGGACCTCAAGCGGCAGGCCCTGGAGACGCTGCGCGCCGCGGTTCCCCTCGGCCCCGGCCGGCGCGCCGCCTACTGCGCCTTCCTCGCGGCCGAGGGCGAGGCACTGGAGGACCACGCCACCTGGTGCGCGCTCGCCGAAGTGCACGGCCCCGACTGGCGCGGCTGGCCCGCCGGGCTGCGCGACCCGCGCTCCCCGGCGACCGCCAGGGCCCGCGCCGAGCACCTGGAGCGCATCGACTTCCACAGCTGGCTGGCCTGGCTCACCGACACCCAGCTGGCCCGCGCCCAGCGGGCGGCCCGCGCCGCCGGCATGCCCATCGGCCTCGTCCACGACCTGGCGCTCGGCGTGCACCCGCACGGCTCCGACGCCTGGGCGCAGGCGCCGATCCTCGCCGCCGGCGTCTCGGCCGGCGCCCCGCCCGACGCGTTCAACACCCGCGGCCAGGACTGGGGCCTGCCGCCCTGGCGCCCCGACCGGCTCGCGGAACACGGCTACGAGCCCTACCGCCAGCTGCTCGCCGGGGTGCTGCGACACGCGGGCGGGGTGCGGATCGACCACGTGATGAGCCAGTTCCGGCTCTGGTGGATCCCGGAGGGCGCCGACCCGGCCGACGGCACCTACGTCTCCTACGACGCGAACGCCATGCTCGGCGTGCTGGCCCTGGAGGCGCACCGGGCCGGCGCCGTGGTGATCGGCGAGGACCTCGGCACCGTGGCGCCCGGGGTGCGCGAGGAGCTGGCGGCGCGCGGCATCGCCGGCACCTCCGTGCTGTGGTTCGAACGCGACTGGTCGGCGCCCGGCGCCCCGCCGCTGCCGCCGGAGGCGTGGCGCGCCGACTGCCTCGCCACCCTCACCACCCACGACCTGCCGCCCACGGCGGCCCGGCTCGCCGCCGACCACGTGCGGCTGCGGGAGCTGCTCGACATCACCGACGACGCCGAGGGCGAACTGCGGGACGCGCACGCCGAGAACGCCGAGTGGCTGGCGTACTTCGACCGGCTCGGCCTGCTGCCGCCGGACGCCGGGGAACCGGAGGTGATCGCCGCCGCCTACCGCTTCCTGGCCCGCACCCCGGCCCGGATGGTCGGCGTCTGGCTCCCCGACGCGACGGGCGACCGCCGCCCGCAGAACGTGCCCGGCACCTGGCGCGAGTACCCCAACTGGCGCCTGCCGATCGCCGACGCGGACGGCCGCCCCACCACCCTGGAGGCGCTGGCCGCCTCGCCGCGCGTGGCGGCGCTGCTCGACGCTCTGGGCGCCGAGATGGCGGGCCCCTGAACGGCCGCCGGAACCCGTTGGCTACTGTGGCCTGTGTGGTCAACCTGAACATGAAGCGCAACGCGAAGCGAGCGGCAGCCGGCGCGGTCGGCGCGGGCCTGCTGACGATGCTGTCCTCCCCGGCCGCCTTCGCCCTCATCCGCGACGACGGCGACGACCCGGGCCCGGGCCTGAGCGTCTTCGAGACGCTGAGCCTCTTCGTCGCCGCGCCCATCGCGATCTTCGCCCTCATCACCGCGGCGGTCATCCTCACCGACCGCAAGCGCTGACGCCTGCCGGCTCCGCGGTTCGAAGGGACGCGCACGGGCCGGGCCGAGGGCCGGACACCCCGCCCCAGCCCCGCTGACCGGGGCGCTCCCGACGGGCTTCGCGGCGCTCGACCGGTCGCGCGCCACGTTCGCGCCGCGGGAGCCCCGCGCGGCCCGTCGACGTGGACCCGCCGATTCACCGGGGGCCCCTTCCACCGGAGGTCGCCGGCCCGCCATTGAGCGCGCTGCCGGTGTGGCCGTAGTGTGTGCCGGGTCAGCCGCCGTCACGTCTGACGGTGGTCCGTTGGGAGTCCGGCTCCCGGGTGGGTGGGCATGCTCGAAAGGCATGTCCCGTGCAGGGCTATGTTGCCGTCCTGAGGACCCCCGGCCTGCGTGTCCCCCTTCTGGCCACCGTGATCGGTGCGCTCCCCCTGGGCATGCTGGGTCTGAGCCTGTTGCTGTACGCCGAGGAGTTGACCGGTTCGCTCGCCGTCGGCGGTTTCGCGGCGGCCGCGTTCGGTCTGGGTAACGCCGCCGGCCTGAGCGCGCAGGGGCGGTTGATCGACCGTCACGGACAGTCGAGGGTCGTCTCGGCCGCGGGTGTGGCCTGCGCGGCCTGCGGCTTCTTCCTGGTCACCGTCGCGCCGGCCGTCGACTGGCCCGGTTTCGTCGTCGTGGCCGGCGCGGGCATGGGGATCAGCATCCCCGCGACGACCGGCAGTATGAGGGTGCTGCTCGCCGAGCTGGTCGCGGAAGGAACGGCCAGGACCGCTGGGTACGCGCTGCTGGCGGTGCTGTTCCAGCTGGCGGTGCTGACCGGTCCGTTGGCGACATCGCTGTTGCTGGCGGCGGCCGGGCCCGGTGCGGCCGTGCTGGTGGGTGGGCTCCTGGCCTGCGGCGCGGCGTTGCTCTTCGCCCGGTCCAGGGCGTCGCGGTCGTGGCGGCCCTCGCCGGACCGGGCCGGAAGCGCCGGTGTCCGTGGGGGCACCGGCCTCACCGTCCTGCTGTCGATCATGGCGGGCGCGGGCGTCTCGGCCGGTGTCGTCGCCGTCGCGGTGCCGGCCGCCGCTCTGTCCCTGGGCAGCCCGGGGGCCGGCGGGGTGCTCCTGGCCGCGTCCGCGGCCGGTGAGATCATCGCGGGGCTCGCCCTCGGGGCGATCTCATGGCGCTGGTCGCAGGCCCGGCTGCTGCTCGGGGCACTGGCGGGTTCGGCGGTGGCCGTCGGTCTGGTGGCGTGGGCCGCGCACAGTCTCGTGCTGTTGTTCCCCGCGCTGTTTCTCGTCGGCGTGTGTGGTGCCCCGGCGGCGATCGCCTCTTCGGCGCTCCTCGACACACTGGCTCCCCGGTCCGCGCTCACCAGGGCCTACACCCTGATGGTGAGTGTCTGGCTCCTGGGGTCGGCGGTGGGCAACTCGATGGGCGGGGTCGCGGCGGGGCACCTCGGACCTCGGCAGGCGCTGGCCCTCGGCGCCTGCTGGCTGGCCGCCCCGTTGGTCGCGGCGGCGCTGCTCCGCCGGGCGCTCGACGTCCGGAGGTGACCTCAGGTCCTGAGATAGGAGGCGCCGTTGAGGTCGAGGACCGTTCCTGACGACCAGGCGGCTTCCGGGGAGGCCAGGTAGAGCACCGCGGCCGCGACCTCCTCGGGCGTCCCGACCCGGCCGAACGGGCTTTGGCCGCGCAACGCCTCGCCGCCGCTGCCCGCCAGCTTCCGGGCCTGCCGTTCCGTCGCGACGAAGCCGGGCGCCACCGAGGTCACCGCGATGCCGTGCGGTGCCAGCGCGACAGCCATCGACTGACCGAACGCGTGCAGCGCGGCCTTGCTCGCGCCGTACGCGGGGAAGTCGGGCTCGCCGCGGAACGCGCCGCGTGAACCGATGTTGACGATGCCGCCCGCGCCGGCACGGTCGATGAGGTGCCGGGCGACGCAGTAGGTCACGTTCGCCGCGCCGAGCAGGTTGACGTCGACCATGCGCCGCCAGTTGCGTTGCCAGTCCTCGTAGGACACCTCGGCCACGTGGTGCCTGGTGTCGTCGGACGGTGCGGCGGCGGCGTTGTTGACCAGGACGTCGATCCCGCCGAGATCCCGAACGGCGCCGTCGACGACGTCCCGCGCCGCCTGCGGATCGCCGAGATCGCCCGCGAGCAGGGCGTGTCCTGAGCCGGGCAGTCGCCGCAGCGTCTCCTCCGCGTCGGCGCGGCCCGCGGCATAGTGCACTCCCACCCGGTCCCCGCGTTCGGCGAACGCCAGGGCCACGGCCCGGCCGATCCCGCGCGACGCCCCGGTGACGAGCACCCGCCTCATCGCGCGAAGACCCGCGGGATCGGCACCGCGTGCCCGTCGACCGGGACAGCCAGGTGGGCGGCGGGCCGTATGGGCATGTGAGGCCTCCTTCGGGCGCGGCTCATCGGCTTGACCTTACCGTCGGGGGCAAGGTCCAGCTTCTTCGAGGCGAGACGGATGCGGATCGGCGAGCTGGCCCGCCGGGCGGGCGCGACGACCAAGGCGGTGCGCTACGACGAGTCGCTTGACCTGGTGACACCCGAGCGGCTGGCCAACGGCTACCGGGACTATGCCGAACGCGACGTGCGGCTCGTGGCGGAGATCGCCTGCCGACCGACCTGTCCGAGGGGTGGGACGCGATCCCCGGGCGCGCGGCTGCACGCCCGAAGCCTGCGGATTCCGCGACCACCACCAGGCGCTGCTCGCCGGCGACGGGATGATCGAGCACGCCTTCTATCCGGTCTTCCCGCCCAACGCACACGCCGAACAGGTCCTGACCTGGCCGCGGGACAACCCCCGGTAGCACCGAGGGCGGGGGGGGGGGGGGGGCGGCCCCCCCCCCCCCCCCCGGCGCCCCCCCCCCCCGGGGGGGCGGCGGCCCGGGGGGGGGGGCGGGGGCGTGGGGGGGCC
>NZ_JBHXFJ010000024.1:0-100399 GCF_042722465.1 Streptomyces sp. NPDC127098 | reverse complement strand
GGCCGCGGCCGCGTGCCTGGAGCGCGCCCGCGCCGCCGACGAGGACCGGCGCGCCGTGCAGCGCGCCGCGGACGACGCCCGCCGCACCGCCCGCGCGCTGCGCGCCGAGCGCGCCGAGGTGACCGGCGTGCCCGACGAGGGCGTCGAGGAGGCGGCGCCCGCCGCCGACGCGCCCTCCCTGCCGGCGCTGCGCGAGGCGTACCGGTCCGCGTCCCAGCTGTACGAGAAGGTCGGCGTCGGCGCCGACCTGCGCGCCGAGCAGGCCAGGGCCGAGGGGGACGAGAGCGCCGCGCTGGCCGCCCTCGATCGGCTGAGCAACAAGGTCCGCACCCGCGCCGCCCGGCTGCTCGACGGTCCTGAGGGCGCCGACGGCCCCTCCCGGCAGGCCGCCGTGGCCCGCGCCGAGGCCCTGGTCCAGCTGCTTGAGTCCCGGGCGTCCGCCGCCAGCGAGCAGCTGGGCAGGCTGCGCGGCGAGGCAGAGCGGCTCGCCCCGGCCGACGGGGAGGCGCACATCGAGCTGCCGGCCGAGCGGGTTCCGGCCGACGCCGCGGCGGCCAAGGAGCTGCTGCGCGCGGCCACCGCCGAGTTGGCCGCCCACGAGGACGCGCACGCCGCGGCCGTCGCCGCCCACGAGGACCTGCTGCGCGAGCATCGGGCCGCCCAGGAGGCCGCCGCCGGCTTCGAGGAGACCGCGGTGCCGCTGCGCGACCAGCTGCGCGACCCGGCACCCGGCGCCGGCGCGCCGGCCGCCGAGGGCGGCGACGGCGCGGGGGAGCCACCCGCCGAGCCCTACCAGGGCGGCCTCGACGAGGCTCGCCGGGCCGCGGCGGAGGCCCGCCGCTCCCTGCGTTCCTGCGCCGCCGGGCTCGCCGCGGCCGAGGCCGCCGTCCGGGAGGCCGGGGACCGGCTGGTGCGGCACGCCAACTCGACCCGGTTCGAGCAGGTCCGCACCCCCGCCCGGCAGCAGATCCGCGAGCTGCCGGCCGCCGCCCTGCCGGCCAACGCCGCCGCCTGGGCCGAGGCGTTCGCCCCCCGGCTGCGCGTCCTCACCGACGAGCTCGAGCAGTTGGAGCGCAACCGGGACGGGATCGTGGACCGGCTGCGCGGCCTCGTGGAGTCGGCGCTCGCCACCCTCCGCTCCGCCCAGCGGCTCTCCCGGCTGCCCGAGGGCCTGGGCGAGTGGTCGGGCCAGGAGTTCCTCCGCATCCGCTTCGACGACCCCGACCAGGCCACCCTCACCGAGCGACTCGGCGAGGTCATCGACGAGACCACCAGGGCGGCCGTCCGCAAGAACTCCGACCTGCGGCGCGACGGCGTCTCGCTGCTGCTGCGGGGGGTGCACGCGGCGCTCGCCCCGAAGGGGGTGCGGGTCGAGATCCTCAAGCCGGACGCCGTGCTGCGGGCCGAGCGCGTCCCGGTCGGCCAGATGGGCGACGTCTTCTCCGGCGGCCAGCTGCTCACCGCCGCCATCGCGCTCTACTGCACGATGGCCGCGCTCCGCGGCAACGACCGCGGCCGCGACCGGAACCGGCACGCCGGCACCCTCTTCCTGGACAACCCGATCGGCCGCGCCAACGCCACCTACCTGCTGGAGCTCCAGCGGGCCGTGGCCGACGCCCTCGGCGTCCAACTCCTGTACACGACCGGCCTGTTCGACACCACGGCGCTCGCCGAGTTCCCGCTGGTGATCCGGCTGCGCAACGACGCCGACCTGCGGGCCGGCCTCAAGTACATCAGCGTCGAGGAGCACCTGCGGCCCGGCCTGCCCCAGCAGGATCCGTCGGCCGAGCCGGTGCACGGCGAGATCACCGCCACCCGCGTCTTCCGCAGACCGCGCTCGGGGGAGGGGAGCTGAGCGCCGGTCACTGACGCCGCAGCGGCCGGCGCCTGGCGGCGCTGCTCGGCGTCGAGATCACCCCGTGGCGCTGCCGCCAGGCCTGGCGGGTGATCCAGATGTCGAGCACCGCCCAGGTGGCGACGATCGTGCTGCCGAGCGAGCAGAACGCCATGGGCAGGGCCAGCCAGGACCCGGCCAGGGTGCACAGCAGAACGATCACGACCTGGGTGAGCGTCAGTGCGATGATGATCACGGCACGGACGGCGGCGGCACGCACCGGGTCCGGCATGCGGGGTCTCGCGTACACTCCGCCTTCGCTCCTCGCACGGCAAAGATGCGCTGATATGTCCTGCCCATCCATGGTAGAACGCCTTGCGGGCTCCTCGACGAGGGGTCAGGATGAGGCGCCCGCAGGCCAACTCCTCCCGCGGCCCGGGCCGATACCCCGGTGGCGGCCACGGCACCGGTAGTAGGCTCGCGCTGCGGCGGCGGGAACCCCCGAGTGGCCGCTCGAAGACCAAGGGGAGGGCATGCGCTTTCGCGGCAAGTCGATCCGGCGGAAGACGGGCGCGCTGGTCCTGGTGCCCCTGCTGTCGCTCGTGTCGGTCTGGGCGTTCGCCGCCACCGACGCCATCGGCGAGGCGAGAGCCGTCGGCGCCGCGTCCGACGCCGCCGAGGCCCTCACGGGGCCGACCCACGACGTCACGGCGGCCGTCCAGCGCGAGCGCCGCCAGACACTGGTCCACCTCGGCGACCCGAGACGGGCCGACTCCCTGAGCGAGTTGCGGGAGATCAGGGAGGAGACCGACCGGGCCGTCGAGCGCGCCCGGCAGGGGGCGCGCGAGGCCGGGGGCGGCCTGCGCGACTCGGCCCGCGACCGGCTGGAGCGGCTGCTGTCGGCGCTCGACGGCCTCGACCAGGTGCGCGACCTGGTGCAGAGCAACACCATTCCCCGCGAGAACGCGCTCGCCGCGTACGGCGACGTCGTCGACCTCGCCTTCCGGCTGCTCGCCGTGCTCCAACCGGCCGACGATCCCGACCTCGCCCGGCAGGGCCGCGCCGTGGTCGGCCTCGCCCAGGCCCGCGAGCACCTGTCGGCCGAGGACGCCATGGTCGCCGGGGCGCTGGCCGCCGACCGCACCGACGAGGTGCTCGGCGAGCTCGTCGAGCTGATGGCGCGGCGCGAACTCGCCTACGACACCTACCTGCCGGACCTCACGCTGGACGACCGGCAGGCGCACGAGGCGTTCTGGGAGAGCGGCACCGGCCGGGTCCTGGCCGCGGCCGAGGAGAGCCTGGTCGAGGGCAACGCCGCGGCCGTCCGCCCCGACAGCTGGGAGGAGACCAGCTCCTCCGCCCTCGACCAGTTGACCGCCCTCGGCGGCGAGGCCGCCGCCCATCACCAGGAGCGGTACGACTCCGCCACCTCAGGGCCGGCCGTGCGGGCCTGGCTGGTCGGCGGCCTCGGCCTGGTGGTGGTCGTCGTCTCGGCCGTCGTCGCGGTGCGCGTCGGCCGCGGCCTCACGGGCGAGCTGCGCGGCCTGGCCCGCGAGGCCAGGGACGCCGCCGCGGTCAGGCTGCCCGGGGTCACCCGCCGGCTCGCCGTCGGTGAGCACGTCGACGTGGAGACCGAGGCGCCGGTCCTGGAGTACGGCTCCGACGAGCTCGGCCAGATCGGTCGCTCCCTCAACACCCTGCAGCGCGAGGCGGTCTCGGCCGCCGTCCAGCGCTCCCACACCCGGCGCGGCATGTCCGAGGTGTTCGTGAATCTGGCCCGCCGCAGCCAGGTCCTGCTGCACCGTCAGCTCAACCTGCTCGACGGACTTGAGAGCCGCACCACCGACTCCGAGAACCTGGCCGACATCGTCCGCCTCACCCACCTGGCCACCCGCATGCGCCGGCACGCGGAGGGGCTCGTGCTGCTCTCCGGAGCCGCCCCGGCCCGCCAGTGGCGCAAGCCGGAGCAGCTGATGGACGTGGTGCGGGCCGCCGTCGACGAGGTGGAGGACTTCGAGCGGGTCGAGGTGCGCCGGCTGCCGCCCCTGGCCGTGGCCGGCGGCGCGGTCGCCGACCTTGTCCACCTCGTCGCCGAACTCCTGGAGAACGCCACCGTCTTCTCGCCGCCGCACACCGCCGTCCAGGTCGACGGTGAGCGGGTGCCGCACGGCTTCACGCTGGAGATCCACGACCGCGGCCTCGGCATGACGGCCGAGGCCCTCCGGGACGCCAACCGGCGGCTCGCCGATCCCCCCGAGTTCGAGCCGTCCGACACCGACCGGATCGGCCTCTTCGTCATCGGCCGGCTGGCCGAGCGTCACGGCATCAAGGTCTCCCTGCGGGACTCGCCCTACGGCGGCACCACGGCCGTCACCCTGATCCCCGGCGAACTGCTGACCGAGGTACGGGAGTTGCCCGGTGAGCGGGCCGGTCTCACCGGGCGGCGGGACCGGCCGGCGCCGCACGGCGGCCCGGTGGAGCTCGAGGCGCCGGTCGGCGCCCCGGACCTGGTGCTCGGCCCGGTCTCGGGGCCGCCCGTCGCCGGTCCTTCACCGGCCGTCGGGCACCCCGTGGAACACGGCCCGGCCCACGAGGCCGAGGCGCCGGTGGCGTCGCCCCGACTGCCGTACCGTCACCGCACCCCGGTGCTGGTCGCGGACCACGGCCGACAGGTGGGCGAGCCGCCCGAGCCCGAGCCCGCCCCCGCGGCCCCCATCCCGCTCGCCCGCCCCAAGGCCACGGAGGAGCGCACCAGCACCGGTCTGCCCCGGCGTGTGCGCCGCCCCGCGCCTCCGTCGGGCGGCTCGGGTCCCGGCGACGGGGGGAGCCCCGGTGGCCACCCCGAGGCCGACGCGCTGCCCGACGTCGACGCGGACGAGGTCCGCTCCCGGATGGCCTCCCTACAGCGCGGCTGGCAGCGTGGCCGCCAGCAGACCGGCGACCGCCCGGGGCCGACCCGGCCCGACGCCCGCCCCGAGACCTTCGAGACCCGCGAGACCCCCGAGACGTCGTAAGCCCGTAAGCAGCGAGAGCACCGTAAGGCAGGACCGATGACCGCACCCGAGGCCGCGGCCCACGGCGGCGCCCCACCCGACGAGGCCCAACTGGGTCGCATCCTCGAAGAGTTGGCCGAGCGCGTGCCCAGCGTCCGGCACGCCCTGATCCTGGCCGCCGACGGCCTGCCCAGAGGCGCCACGCGTTCGCTCGGCAGGGACGACGCCGAGCAACTCGCTGCCATGGCCTCCGGCTTCCACAGCCTCGCCAGGGGCGTCGGCAGGCACTTCGAGACCGGCCACGTGCGGCAGACGCTCGTGGAGCTCGACGACGCCTTCCTGCTGGTCACGGCGGCCGGCGCGCGCAGTGCCCTGGCCGTGTTCGCAGAGGCGGACGCCGACATCGGGCAGGTGGCCTACGAGATGGCGCTGCTGGTCAAGCGCGTCGGCCCGCTGCTCGCCACGCCGCCCCGCGCCGACTGAGGCGCCGGCGTCCCCACCCCCCCCGACGTCCCGACGGCGAGCCGCCCAGCGCGGCTCGCCGTGGCCGCCTCGTGCCGAAGATCACCGGAACGCCGCGCCCATGTCGCGAACGCGTGACAACGGGCCGGTGACGCGAACCGCCGCCGACCGGCCCGCGTCCGATCACGATGACGGCGGTGTCCCGGGACCGACGGGGGTGGTCCCGGGGCGCCGCCGTCCTCCGTGGAGCGCCACCCTGGTGCGCGCGTCGCCCACCTGGCATCGTCTCGCCCAGACGTGCCACGTGACCGCGTCGTTCGTGCAGACCAGACGGGAGCCGCCCATGACCGCCGCGCACGCCGCAACGCCCACCGAGCCCGCGCCCCTGTGGCGCCCGTCGCCGGAGCGGGCGGCCGGTGCCCGGCTCACCGCCTTCCACGCCCACGTCGCCGCCCGGCACGGCGCGCCCCCGCCGTCGCCCGACGACCCCGAGGGCTCCTACGCGGCGTTGCACCGCTGGTCCGTCGACGAGCTCGACGCCTTCTGGTCCGCCGTCGCCGACTGGTTCGACGTCCGCTTCGCCACCCCCCACCAGGCCGTGCTCGCCGACCGCGGGATGCCGGGCGCCCGCTGGTTCCCCGGTGCCACCCTCAACTACGCGGAGCACGCCCTCCGTCGGGCCCTCGACCCGGCTGTGGCCGACGAGCCGGCGCTGCTGCGGGTCGACGAACGGCACCGACCCGAGCCCGTCAGCTGGGCCGAACTGCGCCGCCAGGTCGGCTCGCTGGCCGCCGCCCTGCGAGAGCTCGGGGTGCGTCCCGGCGACCGGGTCGCCGGCTACCTGCCCAACGTCCCCCAGGCCGTCGTCGCGCTGCTGGCCACCGCCTGCGTCGGCGCCGTCTGGACCTCCTGCGCCCCCGACTTCGGCGCCCGCAGCGTCCTCGACCGCTTCCAACAGGTCGAACCCGTCGTGCTCGTCACCGTCGACGGCTACCGCTACGGCGGGCGGGAACACGAGCGCGCCACCACCGTGACCGAACTGCGCGCCGGCCTGCCCACCCTGCGCGCCGTGGTGCACGTGCCGCTCCTCGGCACCCCGGCGCCGGACGGCGCCCTGGAGTGGGACGCGCTCACCGGCGCCGACACCGAACCCGAGTTCACCCAGGTGCCCTTCGACCATCCGCTGTGGGTGCTCTACTCCTCGGGCACCACCGGGTTGCCGAAGGCCATCGTCCAGTCCCAGGGCGGCATCCTGCTGGAGCACCTCAAGCAGCTCGGCCTGCACTGCGACCTCGGCCCTGGCGACCGGTTCTTCTGGTACACCTCCACCGGCTGGATGATGTGGAACTTCCTGGTCTCCGGGCTGCTCACCGGAACCACCGTGGTGCTCTACGACGGCGCCCCCGGGTACCCCGACACCGGCGCCCAGTGGCGCGTCGCCGAGCGCACCCGGGCCGCCCTGTTCGGCACCTCCGCGGCCTACGTCATGGCCTGTGCCAAGGCCGACCTGCACCCGGGCCGCGACCTCGACCTCTCCGCCGTCCGCTGCGTGGCCACCACCGGGTCGCCGCTGCCCCCGGACGGCTTCCGCTGGCTGCACGAGCGGGCCGGCGCCGACCTCTGGATCGCCTCGGTCAGCGGCGGCACCGACGTGTGCAGCTGCTTCGCCGGTGCCGTGCCGACCCTGCCCGTCTACCCGGGCGAGTTGCAGGCCCCCGGGCTCGGCACCGACCTGCGGGCCTGGTCGCCCGACGGCCTGCCGCTCACCGACGAGGTGGGCGAGCTCGTGGTCGCGGCCCCCATGCCCTCGATGCCCGTGCGCTTCTGGAACGACCCGGACGACGCCCGATACCGGGACGCCTACTTCACGACGTTCCCCGGCGTCTGGCGGCACGGCGACTGGATCACCCTCACCTCGCGCGGCACGGTCGTCATCCACGGACGCTCCGACTCCACCCTCAACCGGCAGGGTGTCCGCATGGGCTCGGCCGACATCTACGAGGCGGTCGAACGGCTCCCCGAGATCCGCGAGTCGCTGGTGGTCGGCATCGAACTGCCGGACGGCGGCTACTGGATGCCGCTCTTCGTCCGCCTCGCCGAGGGCGCGGCCCTGGACGACGCGCTGCGCGAGAGCATCCGGCGCACCATCCGCGAACACCTCTCCCCGCGCCACGTGCCGGACGAGGTCATCGAGGTCCCCGGGGTGCCGCACACCCTGACCGGCAAGCGCCTCGAAGTGCCGGTCAAGCGGCTGCTGCAGGGCGCGGCGCTGGAGTCCACGGTGAACCCGGGGTCCGTGGACGACGTCGAACTCCTCAGGTTCTTCGAGCGCCTCGGCCGCGAACGGGCCGCTGTCAGTGGTGGCGACTACCGTGGGTGACCAGTAGCTTCCGATCCGTCGAGGGGGAACCATGGCACACACCGGGAAGCGCGTCAGGGCCGGCGGGCGTGGCGGACGTGGCGGGCGGGCCGGCCGTCGGCAGGGAACCGTGCCGGCCGCGCACTGGCGGGAGGCGGCCGGCACGGTCGCGGTGGTCGCCGACGAGGCCGGGTTCGCGCTGCTGCGGCGCCGCTGCCCCACGCTGGGCTTCGCCGACCACGCCGGTTACCTGCGGGCGACCGAGGCGCTGCTGCGCTCGCTCGCCGGCCGCCACGGCCACACGAGCGTGGCGCTGTTCGACCCGGCCGCCTTCGCCGACTACTGCGAGCGGGAGGGGCTGGCACCGGACAGCCCGGCCAGCCGCGCCCGGTACACGGCCGAGGTCGCCGCCCGCGGCGCCACCGTCCCGTACGCGGGCCAGCCGATGGACCGGCTGCTCCCCGAGCTGCGCGCCGAGCGGCACCTGCGGGACACCTGGGAGCTGGGCGGCGACCTGCTGGCCGCCGCCGGTGGCTGTGCCGACTGCGGGGCGCCGCAGGCGCGTTGCGCCTTCCGGCGCGCCGCCGGGCTGCTCGCCGAGGTGCTCGAGCGGGTCGGTCCCGGATCCCACCACCTGGTGGCCACCTCGTTGCCGGACACCGCCCCGCTGGCCGCCGCGCTGACGGTGGAGATCGGCGCCGGCAGCGAGCTGCGGGTGGCGGAGCCGGCGGCCCTGGCGCTGTGCACGGTGCTCGCCGTGTGCCTCGCCACGGGCGACCCCGGCGGTCTCGTCCTGCGCTCCACCCCGACCGGCCCCGGCCCGCAGGAGGTGCGCGGCTGGAGCCTGCGCGACCGCCGGGCCAGGCCCCTCACCGCGAGCGAGGTGTTCGCCGCCTACTGCACGGACGGCGCGACGGGGGAGCCGGTGCCCCCGGAGCCCGGCGTCTCCTACCTCGCCGCCCCCGAGCTGCCGCCCGCCGAGTGCCTCCGGTGGTAGGCGCTCCGTCACCCGCCGGCGAGCACGGCGCGGGCGGCCTCGCGGGCCGTCGCCGCCGTGTCGGCGGCGCGGGCCGCGGCGGCGGCCCGTTCGCAGTGGGCCAGCGTGTGCTTGGCCAGCGTCGCCCGCACGTAGGGGATGGCCGCCGCCCCCATCGACAGGCTGGTGACGCCGAGCCCGGTCAGCACGCAGGCCAGCAGCGGATCCGCGGCCGCCTCCCCACAGACGCCGCAGCTCCTGCCCTCGGCCTTGGCCGCCTCCGCGGCCAGCGCCACCAGGTCGAGGAGCGCGGGCTGCCAGGGGTCCTGCAACCGGGAGACGGCCCCGACCTGGCGGTCGGCGGCGAAGGTGTACTGCGCCAGGTCGTTGGTGCCAAGCGAGAGGAACTCGACCTCCTGCAACAGCGCCCTGGCCCGCAGGGCGGCGGCCGGGACCTCCACCATGGCGCCGGCCTTGGCGGCGAGCCCGGCCGCCCGACAGGCGTCGGCGAACGCCCGGGCGTCCTCCCGGTCGGCGACCATGGGGGCCATCACCTCCAGATAGACGGGCAGCCCCTCGGCGGCCCTGCCGAGCGCCCGCAACTGGGTCTCCAGCACGGCGGGATGGGCCAGCAGCGCGCGCAGCCCCCGCACGCCGAGCGCCGGGTTGGGCTCATCGGCCGGGCTGAGGAACGGCAGGGGCTTGTCCGCGCCCGCGTCCAACACCCGCACCACCACCCGCGACTCGGGGAACGCCTCGAGCACCTGCCGGTACGCCGCCGTCTGTGCCTCCTCGGACGGTGCCGAGCCGCTCCCCTCCCCTTCGAGGAACAGGAACTCGGTACGGAAGAGACCGATCCCCTCGGCGCCCGCCCGGAGCGCGGCGGCGACGTCCGCCGGGCCGCCGATGTTGGCGAGCAGCGGCACCTTGTGGCCGTCCGCCGTGGCCCCCGGGCCGGTCACCGTGTCCAGCGCGGCCCTCCGGTCGGCCGCCGCCCTGGCCAGGGCGGCCCGCTCGGCGGCGCTCGGGTTCACCACCACCTCGCCCGTCGAGCCGTCCACCGCGACCACCGTGCCCTCGGAGATCTCCAGGGCACGCGGGAGCGCGACCACCGCGGGCACCCCGAGCGCGCGGGCCAGGATGGCGCTGTGGCTGGTCGGGCCGCCCTCCTCGGTGACGAAGCCGAGCACCAGCGAGGGGTCGAGCAGCGCCGTGTCGGCCGGGGCCAGGTCCCTGGCGATCAGCACGAACGGGTCGTCGCTGTCCGGCACCCCCGGGATCGGCACCCCCAGCAGCCTGGCCACCACGCGGTTGCGCACGTCGTCGAGGTCCGCGACCCGCCCGGCCAGGTACTCGCCGGCGTCCGCCAGCAGCGCCCGGTAGGCGGCGAAGGCGTCGTAGACGGCGCGCTCGGCCGTGGAGCCCGCGGTGATCCGCCGCTCCACGTCACTCATCAGCTCGGGATCCTGGGCCATCAGGGCCTGCGCCGCAAGCACCGCCTGCGCCTCGCCGCCCGCCAGCGTGCCCCTGGCCGTCAGGTCGGCGGCCACCGCGGCCGCCGCCTGGCCGGCGCGCCCCAGCTCACGGGCCGTCTGCTCCGGCTCGATGCGGGCGTCGGGCGGCTCGACCGCCGCCGTGCCCATGTGCCGCACCTCGCCGATGGCCACGCCCTGGCTGACGCCGACCCCCTGCAGCCTGGTCTCCATCTCACCGCCTCGCAACGCTTCGCCGGGCCCGGCTCTCGCCGGGCCGCACATCACATAAAAGCCCAAGTCGCCGCATTCGGCCCCTCCGACCGCGCCGTCGGAACCGCCGGGTAGGGTTCTTCCGCACAGTAGGAGACACGGGGAACACGGGAGGCTTCCGGGTGGAGCTCCAGGATTCAGGCGTTCAGACCCACCGGATTCTCACCATCCCCAACATCCTCAGCATGGCCCGGCTGGCGGGGGTCCCCCTCTTCCTGTGGCTCGTGCTCTCCCCGGCCTTCGACGGCCCCAACCTCGACGGCTGGGCCCTGCTGGTGCTGGCCGCCAGTGGGGTGAGCGACTACCTCGACGGCAAGCTCGCCCGCCGCTGGAACCAGGTGAGCGCGCTCGGCCGCGTCCTCGACCCGGCCGCCGACCGCCTCTACATCCTGTCCACGCTGGTCGGCCTCACCTGGCGCGACATCCTGCCGATCTGGCTCACCGCACTCCTGCTCGCCCGTGAACTCATGTTGCTGGTCATGGTCTTCGTCCTCGACCGGCACGGATACGCCCCACCCCAGGTCAACTACCTGGGCAAGGCGGCCACCCTCAATCTCATGTACGCCTTTCCGTTGCTGCTGCTCAGTGACGGAAGTAGCTGGGCGGCATCACTCGCTGCTATTTTCGGATGGGCGTTCGCCGGCTGGGGTACAGCGCTGTACTGGTGGGCAGGGATCCTCTACGTGGTCCAGGTCCGCCGCCTACTGAGGGCGGACCCCACGGCCGACTGAGCTCGCCCTGGCAGTGTCGCAGGGGCCTGGCGCCCGCACGTGCCGCTAATTCCGGGGAGCCACCCCGGGCCCGGGCCCCTCCAGACGGGTGCGGTCGGTGTGACTGTCGACTCCCCAAGGAGGACACTTCCGATATGAAGGCCGTCGTAATGGCTGGTGGCGAAGGCACCCGGCTTCGCCCCATGACCGCGAGCATGCCGAAACCGCTGCTGCCCGTGGCCAACCGCCCCATCATGGAGCACGTGCTCCGGCTCCTGAAGCGTCACGGGCTCACCGAAACCGTGGTCACGGTGCAGTTCCTCGCTTCTCTCGTGAAGAACTACTTCGGGGACGGTGAGGAGCTCGGGATGGACCTCACCTACGCCCACGAAGAAAAGCCACTGGGTACGGCCGGAAGTGTGAAGAACGCCGAGGAGGCGCTCCGCAGCGACTCCTTCCTGGTGATCTCGGGTGACGCGCTCACCGACTTCGACCTCACCGATCTGATCCGTTTTCACCGCGAGCGCGGCGCGCTCGTCACCGTATGCCTCACCCGCGTTCCCAACCCCCTGGAATTCGGCATCACCATCGTCGACGACGACGGTCGCGTCGAACGCTTCCTGGAAAAGCCCACCTGGGGCCAGGTCTTCTCGGACACGGTCAACACCGGCATCTACGTGATGGAGCCCGAGGTTTTCGACTATGTCGAGGCCGATATCCCCGTGGACTGGTCGGGAGACGTCTTCCCCCGCCTGATGAAGGAGGGCAAGCCCATCTTCGGCTATGTCGCCGAGGGCTACTGGGAGGACGTCGGCACCCACGAGAGCTATGTGAAGGCCCAGGCCGACGTGCTCGAGGGCAAGGTGGACGTCGACATCGACGGCTTCGAGATCTCGCCCGGCGTGTGGATCGCCGAGGGCGCCGAGGTGCACCCCGACGCCAAGCTGCGCGGCCCGCTGTACGTCGGCGACTACGCGAAGATCGAGGCCGGCGCCGAGATCCGCGAACACACCGTCATCGGCTCCAACGTGGTCGTCAAGGCCGACGCCTTCCTGCACCGGGCGGTCGTCCACGACAACGTCTACATCGGCCCGCAGACCAACCTGCGCGGCTGCGTGATCGGCAAGAACACCGACGTGATGCGCGCCGCCAGGATCGAGGACGGCGCCGTCATCGGCGACGAGTGTCTGGTCGGCGAGGAGTCGATCGTCCAGGGCAACGTCCGGGTCTACCCGTTCAAGACCGTCGAGGCCGGCGCCTTCGTCAACACCTCGGTCATCTGGGAGTCGCGCGGCCAGGCCCAACTGTTCGGCGCTCGCGGCGTCTCGGGCATCCTCAACGTCGAGATCACCCCCGAGCTGGCCGTCCGGCTGGCCAGCGCCTACGCGACCACCCTCAAGAAGGGCTCCACGGTCACCACCGCCCGTGACCACTCCCGGGGCGCCAGGGCCCTGAAGCGCGCGGTGATCTCCGCGCTGCAGGCCAGCGCGATCGACGTCCGCGACCTGGAGAACGTGCCGCTGCCCGTGGCCCGACAGCAGACCGCGCGCGGCAGCGCCGGCGGCGTGATGATCCGCACCACCCCCGGCGTGCCCGACTCCGTCGACATCATGTTCTTCGACGAGCGTGGCGCCGACCTCTCCCAGGCCGGCCAGCGCAAGCTGGACCGCGTCTACGCCCGCCAGGAGTACCGCAGGGCCTTCCCCGGCGAGATCGGCGACCTGCGCTTCCCGGCCAGCGTCTTCGACGCCTACACCGGCTCGGTGCTGCGGGCAGTCGACACCACCGGGGTCGAGGAGTCCGGGCTCAAGATCGTGGTCGACGCCGCCAACGGCAGCGCCGGCCTGGTGCTGCCCAGCCTGCTCGGCCGGCTGGGCGTCGACGCCCTCACCATCAACCCGGGGCTCAACGAGGCGCGGCCCACCGAGACCGCGGAGGCGAGACGGGCGGGTCTCGTCCGGCTCGGCGAGATCGTCTCCTCGGCCCGCGCCGCCTTCGGCGTCCGCTTCGACCCGGTCGGTGAGCGCCTGTCGCTGGTCGACGAGCGGGGCCGGATCATCGAGGACCAGCGGGCCCTGCTGGTGATGCTCGACCTGATCGCCGCCGAACAGCGCAGCGGTCGGGTGGCGCTGCCGGTCACCACCACCCGCATCGCCGAGCAGGTCGCGGCGTACCACGGCACCCAGGTCGAGTGGACGACGACCTCGCCCGACGACCTGACCCGCGTCACCCACAAGGAGGGGTCGGTCTTCGGCGGCGACGGCCAGGGCGGCTTCATCGTGCCCGAGTTCTCCAGCGTGTTCGACGCCACGGCGGCCTTCGCGCGGCTGATCGGCCTGATCGCCCGCACCCAGCTGTCGCTCAGCCAGATCGACGCCCGCATCCCGCGCGCCCATGTCCTCAAGCGCGACGTGATCACCCCCTGGGCCATCAAGGGCCTGGTGATGCGTCGGGTCGTGGAGGCAGCCGGCGACAGGTCGGTGGACACCACCGACGGCGTGCGGGTGGTCGAGCCCGACGGCAGGTGGGTCCTGGTGCTGCCGGACCCCGCGGAGGCCGTCACCCACCTGTGGGCCGAGGGGCCCGACGACGCGACGGCCTCCGAGCTGCTCGACGAGTGGTCGGTGATCGTGGACAGCGCAGAACGCTGAGCCGGGGCCGGCCGGCCGGCCCCGTTTCGATCTCCGCGGGGGCGGCGTGCAATCATGCCCGCCATGCCACAGCAGGAGCCGGCCCCGCGCCGGCCGGTCCGCCCCGACGCCTCCATGTCGCTGCTGACCACCGTCATGGAGCACTCGCTCGACGCCGGGTACGCGCGGGCGGCGGCCAGGCGGCGCGCGGCGGGCGGGGCCCGGCCGGCGCACGGCGCGCGCACCCTGCGCGGCCGTCTGTGGCTGGCCGCCGGGCTCGCGCTGGCCGCCGCCGTGGTCACCCTGGGCGCCGCCCACGCCAGGGACGCCGCTCCCACCGTCGCCAGGGAGCGCGAGGAGCTGCTGGAGCGGGTCGAGGCCGGCACGGACGGTCTCGACCGGCTCCAGGGCGACGTCGACGCGCTGCGTGCCGACGTGGCCGCCAGGCAGCGCGCCGCCCTGCCGGACGACCACGCCGACCGGGCCGATCTCGTGGCCCTGCTCGCCGGGGCCACCGCCGTGTCGGGGCCCGGCGTCGAGCTCACCGTCGATGACGCGGAGGGCGCCGGCCAGGCGGCTCAGGGCGGCCTGGGGGACGGCGGCTTCGGTCAGGGCGGCCGGGTCCGTGACCGTGACCTCCAGTGGATCGTCAACGGCCTGTGGCAGGCCGGTGCCGAGGCCGTCTCCGTGAACGACCAGCGGCTCACCGCGCTGTCCGCGATCCGGGCCGCGGGCGACGCGGTGCTGGTGGACAACCGCCCGCTCGTCCCGCCCTACACCCTGCGCGCCGTCGGCGACGGGGAGGAGTTGGCCGCCGCCTTCGCCGCCGGCCCCGCGGGCAGCTACCTCCAGGTCCTCGCCGACGACTACGGCATCCGCTCCGCCACCGAGGTCCGCGACGAACTGCGGCTGCCCGCCGCCCCCAGCCTGACCATACGTTCGGCCAGTCCCGTGGGCTCGGCCGGATCAGTGACCGAGTGAACGAGACCGACCAAACAGGAGAAGGTAACCCGCAGTGATCGCCGTTCTGGGGCTCGTCCTGGGAGTCGTGGCCGGAGTACTCACCCGTCCCGTGGTGCCCACCGGCGTCGAACCGTACCTTCCGATCGCCGTGGTCGCCGCGCTCGACGCGGTGTTCGGCGGCGTCCGGGCGATGCTCGACGGGGTGTTCGACGACAAGGTCTTCGTGGTCTCCTTCCTGTCCAACGTCACGGTGGCCGCGCTGATCGTCTTCCTCGGCGACAAGCTGGGCGTCGGCGCCCAGCTCTCCACCGGCGTCGTGGTGGTCCTCGGGATCCGGATCTTCTCCAACACGGCGGCCATCCGCCGCCACGTCTTCGGGGCGTGAGGGCGATGAGGGACCCACAGCAGGACCCGCGGCAGGACCCACGGCGGGACTCGCGGCAGGAGCAGGAGCAGGAGCAGGAGCAGGAGCCGGCCGCCGCCGCGCCGGAGCCCGCGGGGGCGCGGGCGCTGCTCGACGCCCTGTGGCCGCCCCGCGTCACCCGAAGTCAACTGCTCGCCGCGGCGCTGCTCTTCGCCCTGGGGCTCGCCCTGGCCATCCAGGTGCGGGCCGCGAGCAGCGAGGAGACGGCGCTGCGCAACGCGCGCCCCGAGGACCTGGTCCGCATCCTCAGCGACCTGGAGGACCGCACCGCGCGCCTCGAGGACGAGCGGGCCGGTCTCGAGGAGCAGCGGTCCGACCTCGAGACCAGCTCCGACCAGGCCGAGGAGGCCCGCAGGCAGACCCTGGAGCGGGAGCGCCAGCTGGGCGTCCTGGCCGGCACCATGGCCGCGCAGGGGCCGGGGATCAGCCTGCGGATCAGCGATCCGCGGGGCGTCGTCGAGGCGGATATGCTGCTCGACGCGGTGCAGGAACTGCGTGCCGCCGGCGCCGAGGCGATCCAGATCAACGACGTGCGGATCGTGGCGGACACCTCCTTCGTGGACCACAACGGCGGGGTGCGCATCGACGGTGTGCCGGCCGGGGCGCCGTACCTGGTCTCGGCCATAGGCCGCCCGCAGGACCTGGAACCGGCGCTCAACATCCCCGGGGGAGTGGTGCAGTCCCTGGAGAACGAGGGGGCCGGTGTCACCATGGACCGCCCGGAGACCGTCGTGGTCGACGCCTTGCGGTCGGCCGAGCAGCCTGACTACGCTCAGTCGTCATCGTGACCTGAGGCGGCGTCAGGGGGGCGGCGGCCCGGTGTGGCGCTCGGTGAGGGAAACTGAACGGAGGCCGTGGACGTTGTCACGACGTTCGAATCGGCCGGTGATAGAAAATGGACCGCCCCGTCCCACCGACGGGTCGGGCTACGCGCGAGGGGATCGCTGGTGAGTTTTTTCGCTCGTTTGTTCGGCAGGCGTCAGAGCGGCAGCCACAGTGCCGCACGGGGCCGCGCCCGCCAGCATGGCGACACGCCAGCGTCGGCGTCCGGTGCCGAGCAGGGGCGCCCGTTGTTCCGTGACGAGGTCGCGGGGCCCGGCGGCATAGGCTCCCAGCCGGCGGCCGGTGGCGCGCCCTGCGGCCGTTGCGGCAGCCGCAACCCCGCGACCAGCCGGTTCTGCTCCAACTGCGGCAACGCGCTGCGCCCCGGCCTCGAGGGCTCCTCCGAGACCACGTCCACGATCTCCATCTCCGGGCTCGAGGCGTACGAGGCGGAGATCACGGGACAGCACCCGGCGCCCGCGCTCTCGGCCGAGGCCCAGGCGGCCGTCGACGCCCTCCCGGGCGGCTCGGCCCTGCTGATCGTCCGGCGCGGGCCGAACTCCGGCAGCCGCTTCCTGCTGGACGGCGACCTGACCACCGCCGGCCGTCACCCGCAGAGCGACATCTTCCTCGACGACGTGACGGTCTCCCGGCGCCACGTGGAGTTCCGGCGCCAGCCGGACGGCGGCTTCACGGTCAGTGACGTCGGCAGCCTCAACGGCACCTACGTCAACCGGGAGCCGATCGACTCCGTGGTGCTCACCAACGGTGACGAGGTGCAGATCGGCAAGTACCGGCTGGTTTTCTTCGTCGGAAGGCACGGATACTGACCGGCCGGGGGGCGTGCGCGGGCCGCATGGTGGTGCTCGACTATCCAAATGCCCCGGGCACGGCCTAGGGTTGCTGTGTGAATCAGCTCGACGTCGTGGGCGTGCGGGTGGAAATGCCCAACAACCAGCCCATCGTGCTTCTCCGTGAAGTCGGCGGTGATCGCTATCTCCCGATCTGGATCGGACCGGGAGAGGCGACCGCCATCGCGTTCGCCCAGCAGGGCATGACCCCTGCCCGGCCGCTGACGCACGACCTCTTCAAGAACGTGCTCGAGGCGGTGGGGCAGGAGCTCAGCGCGGTGCGGATCACCGACCTGCGGGACGGGGTCTTCTATGCCGAGCTCGTGTTCGCCAGCGGGGTCGAGGTCAGTGCCCGCCCGTCCGACGCCATAGCCCTCGCGCTACGCGTCGGAACGCCGATCTACGGCAGCGACGCGGTGCTCGACGACGCGGGGATCATCATCCCGGACGAGCAGGAGGACGAGGTGGAGAGGTTCCGCGAGTTCCTCGACCAGATCTCTCCGGAGGACTTCGGCACCAGCCAGTAGCGGCGCGTGGCGTTCGTTGACGCGCCGAGTGTGGATGCCTAGCTTCAATGGGGCATGTCTTGGGAGGAGCGCTGTGTGCGTGCTCATCGTGACAGCCGGTGAGCGACGAGGGCACAGTCGGGGCATGCGGAACGGAGGCCGGCGTGACAGGTAACGGCGACAGTAGAGCGGTCGGCGGGGTCTCCGCCCTCCCGGGCGCGCCGCCCAGGCCGGGACTTCGGCACTCGGTGGCCCCCCAGGGGCGGGGAAGGACCGAGGAGCTCGGATATCGCGGGCCCAGCGCGTGCGCGGCCGCCGGGATCACCTATCGCCAGCTCGACTACTGGGCCCGCACGGGTCTGGTGCAGCCCAGCGTGCGCCCGGCGCACGGCTCGGGCAGTCAGCGGCTCTACAGCTTCCGGGACGTGCTGGTCCTCAAGATCGTCAAGCGGCTCCTGGACGCCGGCGTCTCGCTGGGGAGCATCAGGACCGCGGTCCAGGCGCTGCGCGCCGCCGACCTGGCCGAGCTCGCGGGGATGACCCTGATGAGCGACGGCGCGGCCGTCTACCGCTGCGCGTCGCCCGACGACCTGGCGGAGCTGCTGCGCGGCGGCCGGGGCGTCTTCGGCATCGCGGTGGGCGCCGTCTGGGGAGACGTGGAGAGCGCGCTCGCCCAGCTGCAGGCCGAGCGGGTGGACACCGGGGAGGCCGTGCCGGCCGAGCACCCGGGGGACGAGCTCGCCCGCCGCCGCAACCGCGCCTGACCCACCCGCCAGGCCCTGACTGTCGGTGCCCTGCGGCACCATCGGTACCGTGAGAGGCCAGCCCAGCATCCTGCACCTCGACATGGACGCCTTCTACGCCTCGGTGGAGCAGGCGGCCAAGCCGAGCCTGCGGGGCAAACCGGTGATCGTGGGCGGTCTCGGCCCACGCGGCGTGGTCGCCACCGCCTCCTACGAGGCCAGGCGCTTCGGGGTGCACTCGGCGATGCCGATGGGGCAGGCCCGCCGGCTCTCGCCGCACGCGGCCTTCCTGGTGCCCAGGTTCGCCGTCTACCGGGAGATCAGCGAGCGGGTCATGGCCCTGCTCGGCGAGCTCTCGCCGCTCGTCGAGCCGCTGAGCCTGGACGAGGCCTTCGTCGACCTGGCGGCCGGCCCCGCCCCGCCCACTTCGTCCGCCGCCGCCCGCCGCGCCGGCGAGGGGCTGCGCGCCCGGATCCGGGCCGCCACCGGGCTCACCGGCTCCGTGGGCCTCGCCGGCTCCAAGATGCTCGCCAAGATCGCCTCCGAGCAGGCCAAGCCCGACGGCCTGCTGCTGATCGAGCCTGGCACCGAGCGGGAGCTGCTCGCCCCGATGCCGGTGCGCACCCTGCCGGGGGTCGGCCCGGCCACCGCGGAGACGCTGCGCCGCGCCGGCCTCGCCACCGTCGGGGACGCGGCCGAGGCGGGCGAGGCCGAGCTGCTGCGACTGCTGGGCAGGGCACACGGCCACGCGGTGCACGCGATGGCGCTCGGCCTGGACGACCGCGCCGTGGTGCCCGACCGGGACGCCAAGTCCATCTCCGTGGAGGACACCTTCGACACCGACGTCACGGACCGGGCCAGGATCAGGTTCGAGGTGGCGCGGCTCGCCGAGCGCTGTGTGGGCCGACTGCGCTCGGCGGCCAGATCGGGCCGCACCGTGGTGCTGAAGGCCAGACGGTACGACTTCACCACCCTGACCCGGTCCGAGACGTTGCGCGGCCCGACGGATGACCCGGTGGTGATCGCGGAGGCGGCGGGGAGGCTGCTGGAGGGCGTGGACACCACGGAGGGCGTGCGGCTGCTCGGTGTGGGCGTCAGCGGCCTGGCCGACTTCACCCAGGAGGACCTGTTCGCGCAGGCGACCCCGTCGGAGCCGACCGCGGGGGCGCCCGCGGTACCCCTCGCCGAGGAGCCGGTCGAGCGGCGCTGGCTCCCGGGCCTCGACGTGACCCACGCCCGGCACGGTCCCGGCTGGATCCAGGGCAGCGGGGTCGGCCGGGTCACGGTCCGCTTCGAGCGCCCCGGCTCACCGCCCGGCCGTGCTCGAACGTTTCGGCTCGACGATCCGGAGCTCACCCACTCGGATCCGTTGCCCCTGGTCACCGACGCGGACGCGGCAGCGGGCACCGTCCGGGGGCCTCGCTAGGTCCCGTCCTCCTGCGGCACGTCGAGGCCGTAGTGGTGGTAGAGCTGCAGCTCCTGCTCGGGGGAGAGGTGGCGGCCGACCCCGAAGTCGGGAGCGTCCCTGATCAGCGAGCGGTCGAACGGCACCCGCAGCGTGTCGCCCACCACCTCGCTCGGCTCCAGGGGGACGAACGCGTCCCGGCTGAAGATCCCGGTCCGCACGGCCGCCCACTCGGGAGCCCCGGTCGCGTCGTCGAGGTAGACCTCGTCCACGGTGCCGATCTTGGTGCCTTCGCGGTCGAACGCCTTGCGGCCGATCAGGCTGCGTGGGTCGATGTCGATCTGCATGGTTCCTCCCGCTGCTCCCCGCACCTCCGGAACCCATCCGGAAAGGGAACGCCACCTCCTACGAAAGGGCACAAACCGGCGGTCGGCCAGTCGAGCGCCGGGCGGCCGCACGGGACGTACGGGCCAGGACGTCCGCTGGTAGGCTCGAAGGCGGTTGACGACCCCGCGCGGGAGAGTCCCGCCGTCGAGCGGACGGCGGGCGCCGAAGGAGCAAATCCTCCCCGGAATCTCTCAGGCCCACGTACCGTGCGAGCGAAACCACTCTGGAAAGCAGGGCGACCACCGGTCGTCCTCACCGACGGTGCAAGCCGGGCACGCGGGTGCCGGGCGAAGCTCTCAGGTCCGGGCGACACGGCCGGATGACAGAGGGGGAGGCCGGTCGGGCAGCGCCGCCCGAACCCCCGAGGTCGCCGCGACCAGGAGGAGCCTCCACCCATGACCGTCCCCCGCACCCCGCTCACCGAACTCGAGCGTGGCACCCCGTTCGCTGCCCGGCACATCGGTCCCGACGCCGCCGACCAGGCCAAGATGCTGGCCCAGGTCGGCTTCGGCTCGCTGGACGAGCTGACCGCCGCCGCCGTGCCCGAGGCCATCCGCAGCGTCGGCGCGCTCCGCCTGCCGGACGCCGGGAGCGAGGCCGAGGTCCTCGCCGAGCTGCGCGCGCTGGCCGAGCGCAACACCGTGCGGCGCTCGATGATCGGCCTCGGCTACCACGGCACCTTCATCCCGCCGGTGATCCTCCGCAACGTCCTGGAGAACCCGGCCTGGTACACCGCGTACACGCCGTACCAGCCGGAGATCTCCCAGGGCCGTCTCGAGGCGCTGCTCAACTTCCAGACCGTCGTCGCGGACCTCACCGGCCTGCCCACGGCCGGCGCCTCGCTGCTCGACGAGGGCACCGCGGCCGCCGAGGCGATGGCCCTGGCCCGGCGGGTCGGCAAGGTCAGGGACGGCGTCTTCCTCGTCGACGCCGACTGCCTGCCGCAGACCGTCGCCGTCGTGCGCACCAGGGCCGAACCCACCGGCGTCGAGGTGGTGGTCGCCGACCTCGACGACGGCATCCCCGCGGAGCTCGCCGAGCGCGGCGTGTTCGGCGTGCTGCTCCAGTACCCGGGGGCCTCCGGCGCCGTGCGCGACCACCGGGCGCTGATCGAGCGGGCGCACGAGCTGGGCGCCGTGGTCACCGTCGCGGCCGACCTGTTGGCCCTCACCCTGCTCACCTCGCCCGGCGACCTGGGCGCCGACATCGCCGTCGGCTCCAGCCAGCGTTTCGGCGTGCCCATGGGCTTCGGCGGTCCGCACGCCGGCTACATGGCCGTCCGCGACGCCTACGCCCGCAGCCTGCCGGGTCGTCTCGTGGGCGTCTCGCGGGACGCCGATGGCCGGCCCGCCTACCGGCTCGCGCTCCAGACCAGGGAGCAGCACATCCGCCGCGAGAAGGCCACCAGCAACATCTGCACCGCCCAGGTGCTGCTGGCCGTGATGGCCGGCATGTACGCGGTCTACCACGGCCCCGAGGGGCTCGCCGCGATCGCCCGGCGCACCCACCGGTACGCCGCGCTGTTGGCCGCCGGACTGCGCGCCGGTGGCGTGGAGATCACGCACGACGCCTTCTTCGACACGGTCACCGCCCGCGTGCCGGGCCGGGCCGCCGAGATCGCGGCGGCCGCCCGCGCGGCCGGGGTCAACCTGCGCGAGACCGACGCCGACCACCTCGGCATCGCCTGCGACGAGACCACCACCCGGGCCGACCTGGCGGCCGTCTGGGGCGCCTTCGGGGTGCCCGCGGACGCCGCGGGCATCGAGGCGCTGGACGCGACCACCCCGGACGCCCTGCCGGAGGCGCTGCTGCGTGGTGACGACTACCTCACCCACCCGGTCTTCCACGAGCACCGCTCCGAGACCGCGATGCTGCGCTACCTGCGCCGGCTCGCCGACCGCGACTACGCGCTCGACCGGGGCATGATCCCGCTGGGCTCCTGCACCATGAAGCTCAACGCCACCGCGGAGATGGAGCCGATCACCTGGCCGGAGTTCGCCGAACTGCACCCGTTCGCGCCCGCCGAGCAGGCCGCCGGCTACCTGACCCTGATCCGGGAACTCGAGGACCGGCTGGCCGAGATCACCGGTTACGACCGGGTCTCGCTGCAGCCGAACGCGGGCTCCCAGGGCGAGTTGGCCGGACTGCTCGCGGTGCGCGCATACCACCGCGCCAACGGCGAGCCCGGGCGCACCGTCTGCCTGATCCCCTCCTCGGCGCACGGCACCAACGCGGCGAGCGCCGTGATGGCCGGCATGCGGGTGGTGGTCGTCGCCACCGGCGAGAACGGCGACGTGGACGCGGCCGACCTGCGGGCCAAGATCGAGGCGCACCGCGACGAGTTGGCGGTGCTCATGGTCACCTACCCGTCCACGCACGGCGTGTTCGAGGAGGACATCGCGGCCATCTGCGCCGCGGTCCACGAGGCCGGCGGGCAGGTCTACGTCGACGGTGCCAACCTCAACGCGCTGGTCGGCCTCGCCAAGCCGGGGCACTTCGGCGCCGACGTCTCGCACCTCAACCTGCACAAGACCTTCTGCATCCCGCACGGCGGCGGTGGCCCGGGCGTCGGTCCGGTCGCCGTCCGTGCCCACCTGGCGCCCTACCTCCCCGGCCACCCGCTCCAGCCGGCCGCCGGGCCCGCGGGCGGCGGCATCGGCCCGATCGCGGCCGCCCCCTGGGGCTCCGCCGGCATCCTGCCGATCTCCTGGGCCTATCTGCGGCTGATGGGCGCCGAGGGGCTGCGGCGCGCCACCCAGGTCGCCGTGCTCGGCGCCAACTACGTCGCCAAGCGCCTGGAGCCGCACTACCCGGTGCTGTACACGGGCCCGGGCGGCCTGGTGGCGCACGAGTGCATCATCGACGTCCGGCCGCTGACCAAGGCCACCGGCGTCACCGTGGACGACATCGCCAAGCGGCTCATCGACCACGGCTTCCACGCGCCGACCATGTCGTTCCCGGTGGCCGGCACGCTGATGATCGAGCCCACCGAGAGCGAGGACCTGGCCGAACTCGACCGTTTCTGCGAGGCGATGATCGCCATCCGCGCCGAGATCGACCGGGTCGGGGCGGGGGAGTGGCCGAAGGACGACAACCCGCTGCGCAACGCGCCCCACACCGCCCAGCAGTTGGCCGGCGACTGGCCCCACCCGTACTCGCGGGCCGAGGCCGCGTACCCCGCCGACGGCGGCCAGCGTGACAAGTACTGGCCGCCGGTGCGCCGCATCGACGGCGCCTTCGGCGACCGCAACCTGGTCTGCTCCTGCCCGCCGGTCGCGGAGTACGCGGGCTGACGCTGACTCATGGCACCGCCGCATGCTGTCAATACGACGGCCCCGCCGGGGACTCCCCGGTGGGGCCGTCGTGTCACGAACGGGGGTGACCGCGAGGGTCAGTCGATGACCTCGTAGATGTTGAACCTTTCCCACGAGCCGGACGGCTCGGCGGAGCGGGCGCGCAGCAGGTACTGGAGAGTGCCACCGTAGCCGTTCTCCATGGCGACCCACTGGCCGTTCAGCGTGGACCGGATCGCGAACTCGAAGGTCTCGGCGTCCTGGAAGAGCTCGAACCGCTCCCAGCCGCCGACGCTCGCCGAGCGGGCACGCAGCATGTTCTGCCGCTCGCCCGTGAGGTTCCTCTCGACCGCGACGTAGAGGCCGTTGGCCCGCGACCGCATCGCGAACGTGCCGGTGGCATCGTCCCAGACGAAGTCGAACTCCTCCCACGCTCCGAAGACGCCCTGGGAGCGGGCGCGCAGGAGGCCGGTGTTCGGGGCCGGGTAGCTCATCTCCGTGGCGACGAAGTTCCAGTTGCGGACCGACTCGATGGCCAGGCGCTCCTCGACGACCACGTCCTGGGCGGTGAACCCGGAGTCCGCCTGCCCCGCCGGCGCGGCCAGCGTGGACCCGGCCAGGGCCTCCGCCAGCTCGGCCTCGCTGTCGATCCTCTCCCACCCCTCCGACACGGCGGCGGGCGTCGCGGCCGGCGAGGCCGCGGTGGCCGTGGTCGGCGCGCCCAGTGCGAAGGCGGCCAGCAGGCCGCCCGTACATGCCATGACTGCGATCTTGCGTCTCACGTTCATCCCTCTGTCAGCCACGGGCTGGTCACCATTCCCCCCGCCCGTGAGCACCAAGTCGAACTCCTGGTGGAATTCTGGGACATGACGTGATCACCGTCGCGCCGCTTTCGACGTGTTCACCTGTCTGTCGACGTGTCTTCCCCCTCTCGTCGCCAGCCGGTTGCGCTGCCATCGCTGGCGCGGTGGTGGTGTTGACCGACTCGGCCGGCGACCGGCCACCCCCGATGGGCGGCCGGTCGGTCTCTGCTCGCGGGGGCTGAAGAACGGTTCCGGCCTTGCGTGCCCCCGGCCGCCGACGAGCCGCTAGCTCGCCAGGCCCAGCGGTGCCACCCGGCTGGTCACCAGTGGCAACAGCGCGTCCGTGCGCACCGGGCGGTCGGCCGCGATGCCGGGCGGCGCCGGCGCGAGCGGCACCAGCAGGTCGTCCGGCAGCGGGTCGCCGGCGGTCGGCTCGGCCTCCAGGTCGGCGTGCAGCCAGAGCGTCAACATGTACAGCTCGGGGATGGAGAGCAACCTGGGCTGGTACGGCGTCGGCAGGGCCTCGGCCAGCCGCACGGCCCGCTCGGTCGACGCGATGAACGGTCCCTCGAGGAAGTGGGAGAACTCCCAACCGTCCGCCGTGAACGCGGTCTCGGCCGCGCCCACGGTCCGGCCGTCACGCTCCAGCAGGAAGCGCCAGCCGGTCAGCCCGGCACGCGGCGGCTCGGTGAGCGAGGAGACCGGCGTCAACCGGTGCAGGGGTAGCGGGAGCACCAGCCGGGGAGTCTCCCCGAGGAGGTGTGCTGGCACCGGGGTCCGTGCGGTGCCCGGGTGCAGCGCGGTGCGGACGGACTGTTCGGCCGTGGCCGGGGCCGAGGGGATACGCAGGGGCATGATGGGTCGCCTCTCGCTTTGGAGTAGGTCGCCTCTGGAATGGGAGACACGCCATCGGCTATTTTATACCGGGCATGTTCTCGCCGTGTTTCGGCTAGCCGCCCCCGGATGTTTCGGCAAGGGGGAAATCGGACGCCGCCGAGCAGTTTCGACCGCCGAATATTCCGGAGGAATATGCCGGATTCCGCCCCCGGGGGCCCGTCGGTCCTGGTTCCCCGGCCCGTGGCGTGGGCAGGATCGTGGCACCGCTCGACGGAGGAGGTGCCCCCATGGGGGAGAAGTTCGTCGCCGACCGCTTCGACCTGGCCGCCCGTCAGGAGTACCGCGCCAGGCTGAACGACTGCCTGACGGCGTTGGCGAGGATGCTGCGCGAGGAGCGCTTCGAAGGGCCGCGCGACCTGATCGGCCTCGAGGTCGAACTGTCCATGGCGGATTCCGGCGGTTCGCCGCGAATGGTGAACGACGAAGTGCTCGCCCGAATGGCCACCAACGATTTCCAGTCGGAGCTCGGGCAATTCACCATCGAGCTCAATATGCCACCGCGGCGACTCTTCGGCAGGGTTTTCGACGATCTGGCCGAAGAACTGCGCATCGCGATCGGCTATGCCGACCGAATGGCCGGCGAATTCGGCGCGGGCCTCGTGCTCACCGGGGTGCTGCCGACCATCACCCCGGAGGAGGTGGCCCCGGGCTCCCTGTCCCCGGGCGACCGCTACACCCTCCTCAACGACCAGATCCTGGCCGCCAGGGGCGAGGCCATCCTGCTCGACATCGCCGGCGCCGAGAGCCTGACCCACTCCTTCGACTCGATCGCCGCCGAGGCGGCCTGCACCTCCGTCCAGTTCCACCTCCAGGTCACCCCCGACCGGTTCGCCGACACCTGGAACGCCGCCCAGGCCACCACCGCCGCGCAGATCGCCGTCGGCGCCAACTCGCCCTTCGTCTTCGGCCACGAGCTCTGGCAGGAGTCACGCCCCCAGCTCTTCCTCCAGGCCACCGACAGCCGCCCACCGGAGCTCGCCGCGCAGGGCGTGCGCCCGCGCGCCTGGTTCGGCGAGCGCTGGATCGACTCCGTGCTCGACCTGTTCGAGGAGAACGTCCGCTACTACCCGGCGCTGCTCCCGCTCCGCGACGAGGAGGACCCGCTCGCCGTCCTCGACGCCGGCGGAGTGCCCAGGCTCGGCGAGCTGGCGCTGCACAACGGCACCGTCTACCGCTGGAACCGGCCGGTGTACGACGTGGCCGACGGCGTGCCGCACCTGCGGGTGGAGAACCGCGTGCTCTCCACCGGGCCCACGGTCACCGACGTCGTCGCCAACGCCGCCTTCTACTACGGCCTGGTGCGCGCGCTCGCGGACCAGCGGGAACCGGTGTGGCGGCGGCTGCCGTTCGCCGCCGCCGAGGCGAACTTCCAGGCGGCCTGCCGGCACGGCATCGACGCCGAGTTCACCTGGCCGTCCGAGGACGGCGCCGCCCTGGTCAGGCAGCCCGCGCACCGGCTGATAGGCGAGCGGCTGCTGCCGCTCGCCGAACGGGGTCTGGAGGCCGCCGGCGTGGCGGCGCCCGACCGCGAGCAGTACCTCTCCGTCATCGCGGAGCGGTGCCGGCGTCGGGTCACCGGCGCGGGCTGGCAGACTCGGACCTACCACCAACTGGTGGCCAGTGGAGCTGACCGGTCGACCGCGCTGCGCGAGCTCGTCCGGCGATACTGCGATCTGGCGCGCACGGACGCCCCCGTGCACAGCTGGCCGGCCGGCGTCTGAGCCGCCGGCGGCGGCCCGGGCCGGCGTCCGCGACGCCGGACGGGAGGCCAAGTGGCGTTGAAGCCGGACGGCGAGGGCACGGCGATCCAGGCGCCGGCGACCGGGGCCGGTGCGGGGCTCGGCCGGCGCGTGGCGCGGGACGAGCTGCTGCTGGTGCTCGCGCTCTCGCTCGGTGCCAGCGCGGTGAGCGCGCTGATCAGCTTCACCGGGGTGCTGACCCGCCCCGGCGGCCTCGGCGACCACGCCGCCAACCTGAACTCCTCCCGCGCCCCCGACCGGCCCTGGCTCGACCTCGCCTGGCAGCTGTTCGGCATCGCCACCGCGCTGGTGCCAGTGCTCCTCGTGGCGCACCTCCTCTCCCGGGAGGGCGGCTTCCGACCGGGCTCCGGGCTGCGGGTCATCGGCTTCGACGCCGCCCGGCCGCGCTTCGACCTGGCCTGGGGGGCCGTGGTGGCGGCCGGCATCGGCGGCTCGGGGCTGATGCTCTACCTCGGAGCACACGCGGCCGGCGCCAGCCTCACCGTCGTCCCCGAGTCGCTGCCCGAGGTCTGGTGGAAGTTCCCGGTCCTGATCCTCTCCGCGATCCAGAACTCCGTCGTGGAGGAGGTGATCGTGGTGGGCTTCCTGCTGCTGCGGCTCGAGCGGCTCGGCTGGTCGCCGACCGGGGCGCTGGTCGGCAGCGCGGTGCTGCGCGGCACCTACCACCTGTACCAGGGGATCGGCGGCTTCTTCGGCAACGTCGCGATGGGCGTGATCTTCGTCTGGCTGTACCGGCGGTGGGGACGGGTGATGCCGCTGGTGGTGGCCCACGCGCTGATCGACATCGTGGCCTTCGTCGGCTACGCGCTCCTCGCCGGCCGGGTGGACTGGCTGCCCACGGCGTAGCCGGACCCGGGCGGGCCCGGCCACGCCGCATCCGGTGGCTACTCCGCCGGGCCGCTGCCGACGGCCAGCGGCAGGGCCTCGATCCGGCCGGCGCCGCAGACCTGGCCGAGCTCCCAGTCGGCCGGCGTGGCCGACTCCTGGTCGGGCGGGATCACCTCGAGCCTGGACGGATCGGGGCCGCAGGTGCCGTCCGCCGGGTCGTCGTCGCCGGCCACCACCGTCCAGTGCAGCTGCGCCCAGGCGCTGGCGCCCGGCTCGATGGTGAGCTGGCTCGGCTGCCGAGAGTCGTCCCTGACCGTGGTGGTGGGGATCGCGTCGCCGTCGCCGGTCTCCAGCGCGAGCCCCGGCCAACCCTGTGTGCGGCAGGCGGTGTCCGAGGTGTTGGTGAGCACCAGGGCCGCGTAGCGCTGGCCCGCGGCGGCGTTGAGCGGGCTGAGGGAGGCCGCGAGCGCGTCGGTGGCGCACCAGCCGGGGGCGGCCGCCCGCGCCGAGCCCTCGTCGTCGGCCGAGCCGTCCTCCGGCTCCGCCTCCCGCTGCCCGTCGCCCGCCTCGGCGGCGGAGTCGGAGTCCGGGGCGGAATCGGAACCGGAATCGGGATCGGTGTCCGGCAGGGTTCGGGCCTCCTCGCCGCCGGGCGAGCTCTCGCCCGCCTGGGAGTCGGCGGCCGCGTTGCCGTCCTGTGCCGTGTCGTTGGACCCGCCGCAGGCGGCGAGGGCGAGAACGCCGAGGGTGATGACTGCTGCCGAGCGGAGCGGACGAATGGCCACGATCGCCTCCGAGTGTGGGGAGTTCGGCCGGTTGTGGGGGGTGGGCGCCGGGTGGGCGCCGCGCGGGTTTGGACGCCCGCGCGGCGAGCCGGGTTCCCGTCCGCCGTCTTCCCTATACCCCGCCGGGGCTCCTCACCCGGTGAGGCGCGCCAGATAGGCGGGCGCCATGCCCTCTCCCGCCGGCTCCGGCGGCCCGTACGCGGTGCGCGTGGGGAGCACTCCGCTCCAGTGGGGCAGGTCCCGGTCCTCAGGGTCGTCGTTGGGGCCGCCGGTGCGCACCTTGACCGACACCTCGGCAAGGTCGAGCTCGAGCAGCGCGGTGGCGGCCAACTCCCTGGCGCTGGGCGGCCGGCAGTCCGCGGCCCGGCCCGGCACCACCTGGTCGACGACCGCGTCCAGCACCCGGCGCTTGACGGCCTCCTCGGTCACCGGCCTGGCGAGGCCGTGCACCACCACGGAGCGGTAGTTGACGGAGTGGTGGAAGGCCGACTTGGCCAGCACCAGGCCGTCCAGGTGGGTCACGGTCAGGCAGACCGGCAGGCCCTGGGGCTCCTCGGCCGCCGACCGTACCGGGCGGGAGCCGGTGGACCCGTGCACGTAGAGCCGCTCACCGAGCCGCGCGTAGAGGGTGGGCAGCACCACGGGCCCGCCGTCCCTGACGAAGCCCAGATGGCACAGGTAGCCGTCGTCCAGGACGCGGTGCACGAGATCCCGGTCGTAGGACACCCGGTCGCGTGCCCGGGTGGGGGTGGTGCGCGGGGTCCGCGGGTACGCGGGGGCGCTGTCGATGGCCGCCACGGTGGCCTCCTCGGTCGCTCGCTTCGACTTGCGAAAGGGTATGCATTAGTGCAAAATCTTTCTTGTGCTAGGAGATTATCGGATCGAGGGGCGGCGCGCCGCCGAGATTTCCGCCAGCGTCGAGCGCGGGGTCAGCAGCGGCGACCTGGTGCCCGGCCAACCGCTGCCCTCGCTGCGCGAGCTGGCCGACCAGCTGGGGGTCAACCCGAACACGGTGGCGGCCGCCTACCGCACCCTGCGGGACCGCGGCGTCGTGGAGACCGCGGGTCGTCGTGGCACCCGGGTGCGGGCCCGCCCGGCCAGCACCCCGCGCGACGCCATCGCCGTCGAGGTGCCGCCCGGCGTCCGCGACCTCTCCCAGGGCAACCCGGACCCGGCGCTGCTGCCGCCGCTCGGCCCCGCCCTGGCCGCGGCGGCGGAGCGCGCCGAGCGCTCGCCCATGCTCTACGGCGGGCCGCCGGTCGCCGCCGAGCTGGCCCGCGTCGCCAGGGCCGCCCACGACCGGGACGGCGTCCCCGCCGGGCCGCTCACCGTCACCTCGGGCGCGCTCGACGCCGTCGAGCGGGTCCTCAGCGCCTGGCTGCGGCCCGGTGACGCGGTGGCCGTCGAGGATCCCGGCTGGGGCAGCCTGCTCGACCTGGTCGCGGCGCTCGGCCTGCGGCCGGTGCCGGTGCCGGTGGACGACGAGGGGCCGCTCGCCGGCGCGGTCGGCCGGGCGCTGCGCGGCGGCGCCCGCGCGATCGTCGTCACCTCCCGCGCCCAGAACCCGACGGGCGCCGCCGTGTCGGCCGCCCGGGCCGCGGAGTTGCGCGCCGAGCTCGCCGCGCACCCGGACGCGCTGCTCGTCGAGGACGACCACGGCCACGGCATCGTCGACCTGCCCTACCACTCGCTGGCCGGCGGCAGCGTCCGCTGGGCCCTGGTCCGCTCCAACGCCAAGGCGTTCGGGCCCGACCTGCGGCTCGCCGTCTGCACCGGCGACCCGGTCACGATCGACCGGGTCCAGGGCCGGCTGCGGCTCGGCCCCGGCTGGGTCAGCCACCTGCTGCAGGACGCGGTCGCCGAGCTGTGGCGCGACCGGGGGGAGGCCGTCGCCGCGTCCGCCCGCCGCTACGACGAGTGCCGCGACGCCCTGCTGCGCGCCCTCGCCGACCGTGGGGTCGCCGCCCACGGCCGCAGCGGGCTCAACGTCTGGGTGCCCGTGCCCGACGAGACCGCCGCCATCACCCGCCTGCTGCGCGCCGGTTGGGCGGCGGCGCCGGGCGCCAGATTCCGGATCGCCGCCCCGCCAGGGTTGCGGCTCACCGTCTCCCCGCTGGCCGCGGCCGACGTGGAGCCGCTGGCCGCCGCGGTCGCGGCCGCCGTCCGCCCCCCGGCCGTCCGGCGCTACGACTAGGGCCGGATAGCCTGGGGCGGTGCTCCGCGAAACCTGCGCCATCCGCTATGTGACCCCCCTCAGGGAGGGGGGTTCGTTGCCCGGGATCGTCGAGGCCGACGACCTCGGCACCTATGTCATGAAGTTCACCGGCGCCGGGCAGGGCCGCAAGTCCCTGGTGGCCGAGGTGATCTGTGGAGAGCTGGCCCGCCGCCTCGGGCTGCGGGTGCCCGAGCTGGTCAGGATGCGCCTCGACCCGGTGATCGGGCGGGCCGAGCCCGACCAGGAGGTGCAGGAGCTGCTGAAGGCCAGCGGCGGGCTCAACCTCGGCATGGACTACCTGCCGGGCTCCATCGGCTTCGACCCGCTGGCCTACCGGGTGGACGCGGCCCAGGCCGGCCGGATCGTCTGGTTCGACGCCCTGGTCAACAACGTCGACCGCTCCTGGCGCAACCCCAACCTGCTGGTGTGGCACGGCGACCTCTGGCTGATCGACCACGGCGCGGCGCTGATCTGGCACCACAACTGGCCGACCGCGACCGCCTCCGCAGCCCGCGGCTACGACGCCTCCGACCACGCCCTCGCCCCCTTCGGCCCGGATCTCGCCGCGGCCGCCGCGGAGTTGGCCCCGCGGGTCACCCCGGAGCTGCTGGCCGAGGTGCTGGCCCAGGTGCCCGACGAGTGGCTGGCCGACGAGCCGGGCTTCGCCACCCCGGACGAGCTGCGCGCGGCCTACGCCGGCATCCTGGCCGAGCGCGCCACCACCATCGGAGAGCGCCTCACGGTCGGCGCCCCGACGCCGGACCGCCCGTCCCAGGCCCCCGGCTGGCTCACCGGCCGTCCCGACCAGCCGAGCGGAGCCGCCCGATGAGCGCGCCACACGAGGGACGTGAGGTCTTCGAGTACGCCCTGCTGCGGGTCGTCCCCCGGATGGAGCGCGGCGAGACGATGAACGCGGGCGTCCTCCTGTACTGCCGGGCCGCCTCGTTCCTGGCCGCCCGCGTCCACCTCGACACCGACCGGCTGCTGGCCCTCGACCCCGACGCCGACGTGGCCGGCGTGCGGGCCGCGCTGTGCGCCGCCGAGCGGGTCTGCCACGGCGGCCCGGGGGCCGGCCAGGCCGCCGGCGAGGACCCGGGCCGCCGCTTCCGTTGGCTGATCGCCCCGCGCAGCACGGTCGTCCAGCCGGGCCCCGTGCACTCGGGGCTCACCGCCGACCCCTCGGCCGAGCTCGACCGGCTGCTCGACGTGCTGGTCCGTTGACAGTCGGTGCCGCCCCTTCTACCGTCGCCCCTGCGCTCGTTACCAACGAGTAGCGCCCGGTAGCCCACTCGACGGCGAGGAGAAGCCACCATGTCCACCACCGAGCAGCGCGTCGCCATCGTCACGGGGGCGGCTCGAGGCATCGGCGCCGCCACCGCCGTCCGGCTCGCCGCCGAGGGCCGGGCCGTCGCCGTGCTCGACCTCGCCGAGGAGAGCTGCGCCGACACCGTCGCCGAGATCACCGCCGCCGGTGGGCGCGCGCTGGCGGTCGGCTGCGACGTCGCCGACGCCGAGGCGGTGGACCGCGCCGTCGCCCGGGTCGCCGACGAGCTCGGCCCGCCGGTGATCCTGGTCAACAACGCCGGGGTGCTGCGGGACAACCTGCTCTTCAGGATGAGCGAGTCGGACTGGGACACCGTGATGAACGTCCACCTGCGCGGCGCCTTCCTGATGTCGAGGGCCTGCCAGAAGCACATGGTGGACGCCGGCTTCGGCCGCATCGTCAGCCTGTCGTCGAGCTCCGCGCAGGGCAACCGGGGACAGGCCAACTACTCGGCGGCCAAGGCCGGTCTGCAGGGCTTCACCAAGACCCTCGCCATCGAGCTCGGCAAGTTCGGCGTCACCGCCAACGCCGTCGCCCCCGGGTTCATCGTCACCGACATGACGGCCCAGACGGCCGCCCGGGTCGGCGCGACCTTCGAGGACTTCCAGCGGGCCGCCGCCGAGTCGATCCCGGTGCGGCGCGTCGGCCGCCCGGAGGACGTCGCCGGCGCCATCGCCTACCTCACCGGCGACGCGGCCGGCTTCGTGTCGGGCCAGGTCCTCTACGTCGCGGGCGGCCCTCTGGACTGAGGTGCCCGCTGTCAGCGGCTGCCGGTACGTTTTCCGCGACAACTGATCGCGAACCCTCGGAGGTTGACGACGTGACCGGCATGCTGCCCGAGTCCTGGCAGGGCGTTCTCGGCGAGGAGCTCGACAAGCCCTACTTCAAGGAGCTCACCGAGTTCGTCGAGGAGGAGCGGGCCAGGGGGCCGGTGTACCCGCCGCGCGAGGAGGTGTTCGCCGCCCTGGCCGCCACCCCCTTCGAGAAGGTCAAGGTGCTGATCCTCGGCCAGGACCCGTACCACGGCGCGGGCCAGGGCCACGGCCTGTGCTTCTCGGTGCGCCCCGGCGTCCGCGTCCCACCCTCGCTGCGGAACATCTACAAGGAGCTGCACGCCGAACTCGGGCACCCCGTCCCGGACAACGGCTACCTGATGCCCTGGGCCGAGCAGGGCGTGCTCCTGTTGAACGCGGTGCTCACCGTCCGGGAGGCCGAGCCCAACTCCCACAAGGGGCGCGGCTGGGAGAAGTTCACCGACGCGGTGATCCGCGCCGTGGTGGCCCGCGAGGATCCGGCGGTGTTCGTGCTGTGGGGCGCGTACGCCCGCAAGAAGCTGCCGCTGATCGACACCGGGCGGCACGCCGTGGTGGAGGGCGCGCACCCCTCGCCGCTGTCCGCCAAGAAGTTCCTCGGCTCCCGTCCCTTCAGCCAGATCGACGCGGCCGTCGCCGCCCAGGGGCACGAGCCGATCGACTGGCGGATCCCCGACCTCGGGAAGTGAGGGGCGGGGGCGCGCCCGTCGGTCAGGCCGGCTCCTGGTCGAAGGTGTAGGGGATGTCCTTCGCGCCGGGCTCGGCGGTGAAGGCGCCCGTGCCGCGCAGCCCGGCGAGTTCGCCGCTGCCGGAGCCGGGCAGCACCTCGAACGAGCAGCGCACGACGCCGCCCTCGTCGAAGGTGCCCCACTCCCGGAGCGTGAAGGTGCCGGCGCGTCCGGCCACCGTGCCCTCGCACCGCTCGTAACCGGTGAACGAGCCCGTGCCGTCGGCCGCGTAGGAGATGGCGTACACGCAGGCCGTGGCCGCCGCCTCGATGGCGCCGGTGAACGTGTTGACGACGGTCGCCGTGGCCAGTCGGGCCCCGCCCTCGACGCCGGCCACGACGGTCTCCTGCCAGTCCTTGTAGGTGAAGCTCCCGGTGGTGGGCGTGCTGGTGCCGGTCATGACGTGCTCCTCGATGGGCGTGGTGCGTTGACGTGACCCACCCTGGCCGCCGTACCTGACATCTTCTGTCAGGTACGGCGGCACAATGGGGGCGTGCGCGCCGACCGACTCCTGACGACCCTGCTCCTGCTGCAGAACCGCGGCCGACTGACCGCGCCGCAGCTCGCCGCCGAGCTCGAGGTGTCGGTCCGCACCGTCTACCGCGACATCGAGGCGCTGGCCGCCTCGGGCGTCCCGGTCTACGCCGAGCGCGGCCCGGCCGGCGGCTTCCGGCTGCTCGACGGCTACCGCACCCGGCTCACCGGCCTCACCGGCGAGGAGGCCGACTCGCTCGCGCTCGCCGGCATGCCGGCCGCCGCCGCCGAACTCGGCCTCGGCGCCGACCTGGCCACCGCCAGCCTCAAGCTGGCGGCCGCGCTCCCCGCCGAGCTCGGCGAGCGCGCCCGCCGCGTCCAGGAGCGCTTCCACCTGGACGCCCCCGGCTGGTTCCGCGACGCCGACCCCGTGCCCTTCCTCGCCCAGGTCGCCGCGGCCGTCTGGGAGGGCAGCCGGTTGCGGGTCAGGTACCGCCGCTGGCGGGGCGAGGTGGACCGTGACCTCCACCCGCTCGGCCTGGTCCTGAAGGGCGGCATCTGGTACCTGGTCGCCGCCGTCGACGGCACGCCCCGCACCTACCGGGTCTCCCGGCTGCTGGCCGTCGAGCCCCTGGGCCAGCCGGTCGCGCGGCCCGCCGACTTCGACCTGGCCGACTACTGGGCCGGCTCCGCCCGGGCCCTGGAGGCCGCCCGCTACCAGGGCGAGGCCCGGCTGCGCGTCTCACCACGCGGCCGGCGGCTGATGCCGATGATGTTCGGCGCCGCGGGTGCCCGCGCCGTCCGGGAGGCCGGGCCCGCCGACCGGGACGGCTGGGCCGAACTGACCCTGCCCGTCGAGGCGGTCCCGGTCGCCGTCACCGACCTGCTCAGGCTCGGCGCGGAGGCCGAGGTGCTCAACCCGCCCGAGCTGCGCGCCGCCCTGGCCGCGACCGTCCGCGAGCTGGCCGACCGCTACCGGTGAACCGCTCGCCGGCGCCCGCCGCGTAAGCTGCCCGTCCACGGCGGCGGTCCCGACCGCGGGCAGCCGCACCACGGGCGACAGCCACACCACCAGGGGGACAGGCGTGAAGGTCGGCGTGATCGGTCTCGGCGACATCGCCCACAAGGCGTACCTGCCCGTGATCACCACCCAGCCCGGAGTGCGACCGCTGCTGCACACCCGCAGCCCCGCCACCCTGGCCCGCGCCGCCCGCACCCACCGCGTCCCCGAAGAGCACTGCCACGCCGACCTGGACGGGCTGATCGCCGCCCGCCCCGACGCCGCCTTCGTGCACGCCCCCACCCACGCGCACCCGGCGATCGTCGGCCGGCTGCTCGCCGCGGGGATACCCACCTATGTCGACAAACCGCTCGCCTCGGAGCTCGGCGCCGCCCAGCGGCTGGTCGACCTCGCCGAGCGGGGCGGGGTCTCCCTGGCCGTCGGCTTCAACCGCCGGCACGCGCCCGCCTACGCCCACTGCCTGGAGCACCCCCGCGACCTGATCGTGCTCCAGAAGCACCGCAGGTCGCTGCCCGAGGACCCGCGGCACACCGTCTTCGACGACTTCATCCACGTCGTCGACACCCTGCGCTTCCTGGCGCCGGGCCCCGTCGACCGGGTCGGCGTCACGGCCCGGGTGCGCGACGGGCTGCTGCACCACGTGGTGCTCCAGCTCTCCGGCGACGGCTTCACCGCGATCGGCGCGATGAACCGGGTCTCGGGCTCGGCCGAGGAGATCCTGGAGATCTCCGGGCAGGACAGCAAACGGGAGGTGCGCGACCTGGCCGAGATCACCGACCACAAGGGCCAGCCGAGCGTCAGGCGCCGCGGCGACTGGGTGCCGGTCGCCCGGCAGCGCGGCATCGAACAGGCGGTGGTGGCCTTCCTCGACGCCGTGCGCGCCGGTCGCACGCTCAGCGCCCGCGACGCGCTGCGCTCCCACGAACTGTGCGAGCGGGTAGTGCGCGTCGCGCTCGATCAGGACTGAACCCGGCGGGCCCTCCTCGACGCCGTCAGGTCACGCTGATCGCGCCCGTCACCACCGCGAACGGGACATAGGCCAGCGAGACGGGGATCCCCCAGCGCAGGGCGTGGCGGTGGAAGTCGCCGAGCTCCGTCCTGACGAGGCCGAGCAGCACCCACAGCGGGGCCGAGGTGGGGCCCATCATGTGGAGGATCTGGCCGATGGCGCCGGCGCGGGCGATCTCGTTGGGGTCGGTGCCGTAGTGCGCGGCGGACTCGGCGAGTACCGGGATCATCCGGGAAACCGGTTAACCGATAGACCGCTAGGGGTAACCCGACGGCCGCCCGGTGCGTCAATAGCCGAGAGATGCCGCGTTCGCGGTGACGTCCCTGAGGCTGTTGAACAGCCGGTTGACCGGTTGACCAGAACTCTCTACAGTGGCGGCGCGGCGACGGCAGAGCCCGGGGCGCCGCCCACCGAAGAGGGGAAGCCAGGTGAGTGCACGCCATCCGGTGATCGCCATGATCCACGCCGTGTCGGCGGGGGCCAGCGTCGCGGGCAGCGCCTTCGCGCGGGAGTTCCCCGAGGCGCGCCCGTGGAACCTGCTGGACGACCGGCTCCTGGACGACGCCCGCGCGGAGGGCGGCCTCACCAGAGCCCTCCACCGCAGAATGCTCCGCCTCATCGCCCACGCGGTGCGCGGCGGCGCCGACGGTCTGCTGCTCACCTGTTCCTCATACGGGGACGTGGTGGACACGGCCCGCACGCTGTGGGACGTGCCCATGCTCAAGGCCGACGAGGCGATGTTCAGGACCGCGCTCGCCGGCCCCCACGACCGGCTCGCGGTGGTCGCGTCCACCCCACCCGCCGTGCCGGCGGCCGTCGCACAGCTGACGGCGCTGGCCCCCCGGATCCGGCCGGACCGGCCGGTGGAGATCGTGACCGCGCTCAGCGAGCGGGCGGCCACCGCCGAGAGTCCGGAGGAGACCGCCCGGCACCTGGCCTACTCGCTCCGGTCGGACGGGGCGGGCCCCGCCCCCGTGGTGCTGCTCGCGCAGTACTCGCTCGCCCCGGCGGGTCCCCGACTCTCCGAGTCGCTGGGGGTACCGGTGCTCGACGGGGCCGGCGCCGCCGCCAGGGAACTGCGCGGCCGGCTGCTCGGCGGCGTGCCGGAGCCCGCCGGAGCGGCCTCGTGACCGCCGGACCGCCGTTGTGGCCGCTGGTCTACACCGTCTCCACCGACGACTGCCACGCGCCGGTGCCGCTCGGCTTCCTGGCGCCGCTGGCCGAAGCCGCCGCCCAACTCGCCGAGTTGGGCTACGACGGCGTCGAGGTGCAGGTGCGCGACGTCGACGCGCGGGACGCGCGGGCGTTGGCGAAGGCCGTCGAGACCCCGGGCCTCCGGGTGTTCGCGCTGGCCACCGGGCCGATCGCCACGCAGGACCGGCTCACCCTCACCGACCCCTCGCCCGACGTGCGCCGCCACGCGCTCGACCGGTTGCTTGGCGCCGCCCGGCTCGCCGCGGCGCTCGGCGTCCCGCTCACCCTGGGCCAGACCCGCGGCACGTTCCTGCGCGGTCTCGAGGACATCCAGCGCCACTGGGCCGAAACGGCCGTTCAGCACCTCGCCGAGGAGGTGGCCGCGCTCGGCGGCACGCTGCTGCTCGAACCGCAGTGCCGGGAGAACACCTCGCTGTGGCACACCCCGGAGGAGGCGCTTGCCTTCGCGGCCAGCCTCAGCTGCCGGACGGGCCTCGCCCTCGACACCCACCACCTGGCGCGCGAAGGGCTCGACCCGATCGCGGCCGCCCGCGACCACGCCAGGGCCACCCACTGCCTGCAACTCGCCGCCGCCACCGGCCGTGGCCCGCTGCCCCTGGGCGACCTGAGACTCCCGCCCCTGCTGCGGGCGCTGTGGGACGCCGGCTTCACCGGCTGGCTGACCCTGGAACACACCCAGGAGGGTGGCAGCCCCCTGGCCGCCGCCCGCTCCTGGACGGCCCTGCACGACGCTGCGGGCACGCCGGCGTGACCCATGGACGCCAACCACACCCACCCGTTCACCAACTCACCGAAGGGGAAGCGGAGATGAGCACCACCTACCGACTCGGCGTCCTGGAAGGCGACGGCATCGGCCCCGAGATCGTCCCGTCCGCCGTCGAGATCGCCACCACCGCCGGCCAGGCCGCCGGCGTCGCCGTCGACTGGATCACCCTCCCGCTGGGCGCCGGCGCGATCGACAGCCACGGCACGCCGGTGCCGGACGAGACCAGGGCGGCCCTCGCCGAGCTCGACGGCTGGTTCCTCGGCCCGCACGACTCCGTCAGCTACCCCGAGCCGCACAGGTCGGCGCTCAACCCCTCCGGCACCCTGCGCAAGCACTTCGGGCTGTTCGCCAACATCCGGCCGGCCAAGAGCTTCCCCGGCGCGCGAGCCGTGTGCGAGAACGCCGACCTGGTGATCGTCCGCGAGAACACCGAGGGCTTCTACGCCGACCGCAACACCTTCGCCGGAACCGGCGAGTTCATGCCCACCCCGGACACCGCCATCGCGATGGGCATCATCACCCGCGAGGCCACGGAGCGCGTCGCCCGGGTCGCGTTCGACCTGGCGCGCTCGCGGCGGCAGAAGCTGACCATCGTGCACAAGGCCAACGTGCTGAAGCTCACCACCGGGCTCTTCCGCACCGTCTGCCAGGAGGTCGCCGCGGAGTACCAGGACGTGACGGTCGACGACTTCCACATCGACGCCATGACCGTCCACCTGGTACGCCGCGCCCAGGACTTCGACGTCATCGTCACCGAGAACATGATGGGCGACATCCTCTCCGACCTCGCCGGCGAGATCTCGGGGTCGCTGGGCACCGCCCCGTCCATCAACGCCTCGGCCGACCGGGCCATGGCCCAGGCCTCGCACGGCTCGGCCCCTGACATCGCCGGCCGCGACATCGCCAACCCGGTCGCCATGATCCTCTCCGGCGCGATGCTCTTCGAATGGCTCGCCGCGCGCCACGAGGACCCCGCGCTGGCCAGGACCGCGCGGATCGTCGAGGCCGGCGTGGCCGCCGCGATCGCCGCCGGCACCTCGACCCGCGACCTCGGCGGCTCCGCCACCACCACCGGGTTCACCACCGCCGTCGTCGAGGCGATCAAGGCCGGCGCCGGTCAGGACTGACCCGGGGCGAGGCGGGCGCCCCGAGCCACGGCGCCCGCCCCGCGCACCCCCCTGCCCCCGCACGTTCGAGGAGATCTCCCATGTCCCTGCGCATCGGCTGCGTGGCCGACGACTTCACCGGCGGCACCGACGTCGCCGCCGCCTTCCGGCGCGCGGGCCTGCGCACGGCCCTGGTCTTCGGCGTCCCCGACCCGGACACGACCCTGCCCGCCGACTGCGACGCCGCCGTCGTCGCGCTCAAGTCCCGCTCCGCACCGGCCGACGAGGCCGTCGCCGACTCCCTCGGCGCCCAGCACTGGCTGTGGGACCGGGGCGCCGCGCAGACCTTCTTCAAGTACTGCTCGACGTTCGACTCCACCCCGGCGGGCAACATCGGACCGGTCACCGACGCGCTCCTCGACGCCGCCGGCGCCGCCCTCACCCTGGCCTGCCCGGCCTTCCCGCTGGGCGGCCGCACCGTCTACCAGGGCCACCTCTTCGTCCACGACCAGCTGCTCTCCGAATCCCCGCTGCGCCACCACCCGCTCAACCCCATGACGGACTCCTCGCTGCCGCGCCTGCTCGCCGCCCAGACCCGGCACCGCGTCGGCCTGATACCGCTGGCCACCGTCCGCCGGGGCGTCGCGGCCGTCCGCGACGCGCTCCTCGACCGACGGCGCGACGGCGTGCGGCACGTCATCGCGGACGCGCTCACCGACGACGACCTCGCCGTCCTCGGCGCCGCCGCACTCGAACTGCCCGTCGTCACCGGCGCCGCCGGACTCGCCGAGGGACTCGGCCGCGCCTACCCGGCCACCCGGCACCCCACCGCCGAGCCGCGGCCGCCCGCCGGCCGGGCCGCCGTGCTCGCCGGCAGCTGCTCCGCCCGCACCCTGGAGCAGATCGCCCACTTCCGTGCCGCCGGCCTCCCCACCCACCACCTCGACGTCCTCGCCGCCGCCGCCGGCCGGGACGTCGCCGACGAGGCCCTGGCCTGGTACGACGCCCAGGATCCCGACCTGCCCGTCCTCGTGTTCGCCTCCGCCACGCCCGACGAACTCGCGGCCGTGCAGCAGGAGCTGGGCGTCACGGAGGCCGCCGCCCAGGTGGAGGCGCTTCTCGGCGCCCTCGCCGTCCGGCTCGTGCGCCGCGGGACGCGCCGGCTGCTCGTCGCCGGCGGCGAGACCTCGGGAGCCGTCACCACCGCCCTCGGGATCGACGCCGCCCTGGTGGGCGACGAGATCGATCCCGGGGTGCCCTGGACCCACACCGGCGACCTCGCGCTCATGCTCAAGTCCGGCAACTTCGGCGCCCCCGACCTCTTCGTCCGCGCCCTGCGGCCCGTCCCCGTCAAGGAGCCCACGTGACCACCCACACCGACGAGTCGACCGCCCGCGCCCGGATCGTGCGCACCGCCAAGTCCCTGTTCGAGAGGGGCCTCACCCACGGCTCGACCGGCAACCTCTCGGTGCGCCTGGCCGACGGCAGCCTGCTGCTCACGCCCACCGGCTCCAGCCTGGGCACCGTCACCGAGGCCGAGCTGTCCCGCACCGACCCACGCGGCCGCCACCTCGACGGGCCGCCGCCCACCAAGGAGGCGTTCCTGCACGCCGCCTTCTACCGAGCCCGCCCCACCGCCCACGCCGTGGTCCACCTGCACTCGACACACGCCGCGGCCGTCTCCTGCCTCGCCGGCCTCGACCCGGCCAACGCCCTGCCGCCGCTGACCGCCTACTACGCGATGCGCGTGGGCACCCTGCCGCTCCTGCCCTACCACGCGCCGGGCGACCCGCGACTCGAACCGCTGGCCGAGCGGACGGCCGCCACCCACCACGCCGTGCTGCTCGCCAACCACGGCCCCGTGGTGGCCGGAGCCACCCTGGAACAGGCCGCCGACGCCGTCGAGGAACTGGAGGAGACCGCCAGGCTCCACCTGCTGCTGCACGGGCACGCCACCCGGCCCCTCACCATGGAGCAGGCGGCCGCCCTGGCCCGCTGACCCCACGACGGAGCGACCATGACCGAGATCACCAGCACCGCCGACCTCTACGACGCCCACGGCGAGGAACTACGCGTGTGCGACACCCAGCTCCGCCAGTACGGCGGACTCCACACCTTCCACGGCCCGATCCGCACCGTCTCCTGCCACCAGGACAACGCCCTGCTGCGCGAGCTGCTCCGCACCCCGGGCGGCGGCCACGTCCTCGTGGTCGACGGCCGCGGCTCGCTGCACACCGCCCTCGTCGGCGACCTGATCGCCGGCTCGGCCCGGGACAACGGCTGGGCGGGGCTCGTCATCCACGGGGCCGTCCGGGACAGCGCCGCCCTCGCCGGAATGCGCCTCGGCGTCAAGGCACTGGGCACCAACCCCCGGAAGAGCGCCAAGGACGGTGTCGGCGCGGTCGACATCCCCGTCTCCTTCGGCGGAGTCACCTTCCAGCCGGGGGACCACCTGTTCGCCGACGACGACGGCGTGGTCCTGCTGGGCCGGTGACCGCCCCGCCGCCAGCGCCTCAGCCCCGACCCGGTGCCCCGCACGAGGAGCGGATGACCAGGCGTGGCTGCAGGGTGAGTTGACGGATCGGAAGGCCCGAAGGGTCAGCGGCCTCCAGGCGTTCGAGCAGCAGCTGCGCGGCCAGTTCGCCGAGTTCCCGCTTGGGCGGGGCGATGGCCGTCAGCGGCACGTCGGCCAGCGCGGAGATCTCGTCGTCGTACGCGATCAGCGCGAGGTCGTCCGGCGGGCGGAGACCCAGCGCACGCATGCGTCGCATCATCCCGATGGCGTCGTGGTCGGAGTGCACCAGCGCGGCCAGGGTGCCGCTGGCGCGGCAGTCCGCGATGAACCGGTCGTAGAGGACCGTGGCCCGGCCCCCGCCGAGGGTCGGGTGGCCGCTGTCGACGACCGGGGCGCCGGGGGCCAGGCCGAGCTGCCGGGCGGCCGTGGCGTAGCCCTCGCGCACCAGGGGTGCCGTCGGACTGCCGTTGGTGAACAGCCCCACCCGCTCGTGGCCGAGTTCGGCGAAGTGTCGGACGGCCGTCGACGCGCCCTGCTGGTGGTGCGAGATGACGTACTCGCAGGCGGCGAACACGTCCTGCGGCCGGCGCTCCACCAGGACGAAGGGCAGCCCGCCCCGCCGCAGCCGCTCCAGCGCGGCGGTCGGCAGGTGGGCCGCCTCCGCCGTGACCACGAGCAGCCCCGTCGCCCCGGCCACGCCGAGCTCGTCGAGCCGTTCGAGATCGCGGGGCCGCGCGTAGTCGGTCAGCCCGATGACCAGGCGCGCCCCGCGCCGCGCCGCCACCGCCCGGACGCCGGCGACCACCTCCGGGTAGTAGTAGTCGGTGGACGGGACGAGCAGCCCGATGGTCTGCCCGGAGCCGCCCGGGGACGGGACCACCGCCCGCGCCCCGTCCGGCGGGTTCCGGACGGGGCGCGAGCCGGCCAGCAGGGCGCCGCCCCGCACCCGGGTCACCCGGCCCGCCGCCTCCAGGCCCAGCAGGTCCCGCCGCACGGTGTCACGGGAGACGCCGAGACGCGTGGCCAGTTCGGTGACCTTGAGTACGCCGGCCGCCTCCAGTTCCTTGATCAGCAGTGCCTGCCGCTGCGGGACGAGCATGTCGGCCATGGCCCTTCCATAGAACGGTCCTCACGGGCCGGGGCGTCCCCGACCGTCGCGCCCTCAGCGCGTGCCGCCCGCCTGCTGCAGCTGCTCCTCGTACCCGGTGCGCATCCGGTCACCGACCGCCGAACGCCAGTCGTCGACGGCCCGGTCGAGGTCGGTCAGCGACGTGCGGCCCTGGATGACGTCGTCCCGGGTGGCGAGCAGATTGCGTTCGGCGGCCTCGGCCCTGGCGGTGGCCGAGTCGACGTAGAGCCCGAGGGTGGGGTCGTCCTTCCGCCGCTGGAGCACCGTGGTCTGGAAGGCGTGCTGGTAGTCCACGTCGTCGGGGCGACCCGGCTGGTAGAGCACGGCGGGGGCGTCGACGAGGTACCGGGTGGGCACGGCGGTGTTGGTCTGCCCGTCCGAGGTGTAGATGGGGTCGCCGTCGTCGTTTCGCTCGTGGTCGACGCCCGCCTCGCCGTAGACGCGGTACAGGTGCTCCTGGGTGCCGAACGGGGCGGCCAGCCAGTTCAGGACGCGCAGCACCAGCCTGATCCGCTCCGGGTCGTCCTGCCTGCGCAGTCCTGCGGTGTTGAAGACGCCGTTGCCGGTGTGCCAGGCGGCCAGCTCGGTGCCCTCCCGGTCGTAGACCGGCATCAGGCCGAGCTCGAACCCCTCGTTGTCCACGTTGCCGAGGGTGGTGGTCGACCAGGAGCCGTACCCGTCGGCGAGGGACAGGACGGTGGTACCGGCGCCGAAGTACTGGGAGAACGGAGTGCTCGGGTTGAAGGTGTCGGGGTGGATGACGCCGGCCTCCCACAGCGCGGCCATGTCCCGCACGGACTGCTGGTACTCCTCGGTCTCGTAGAAGTGGGTGAGCCTGCCGCCCTCCTCGCGCCAGACGTTGGGCTCGTCGTTCATGCGGGCCAGGAAGTACATGGCCTGGGTCACGCTGCCGATGGCCCACCTGCGCCGGGAGGGGTCGGTCAACTCCCGGCAGAGTGCCAGGAACTCGTCCCAGCCCCGCGGCTCGCCGCTGACGCCGAGCTCGTCGAGGATGTCCTTCCGGTAGAGGTTGTAGTGCCGGATCCGGCCGCGGGGGACGGGGACGGCGTAGATGGCGCCGTTGTAGACGCAGTTCCTCCAGTGCGCGGTCGGGATGTTCGCGAGGTTCGGGTAGTCGGCGACGGCGTCGCCGCCGATGAACTCGTCGAGCGGGGCGAAGGAGTTGTGCAGCATGTCGGCGAAGTTGGCCCCGGGCCACAGCTGCATCACGTCGGGCAGGTCTCCGCTGGCCATGGTGATGGAGAACGTCTGCTCGTAGTCGGCGTTGGGCACCATCTGCATGTCCAGGGTGACGCCGAGGCGCTCGTTGAGCCCCTGCCAGTAGGAGTTCCGGTCCACGCCGGGCGGCACCGCGCTGTAGATGTTGGCGAGCCCGGAGACCGTCTCGCCGCTGCCGGGCGTCTCACCCACGCTGCGGGGCGTCTCGGTCGGGTAGTGGCGGAACCCCGGCAGCACGCCGGTGGTCTCGTCGCCCGGCAGGTCCGGCGTCACCCCGTCGAAGGGGACGTACCGCGGCAGCTGGACCGCGCTGTTGGCCTCGGCGCTGTTCCGGGTCGCGCGCGACCCGGACGAGCAGGCCGTCAGGGGGCCGAGGCCGAGCGTGGCCGCGCCGAGGCCGAGACCGGCGAGCAGGCCGCGCCGGGAGAGGGGTCTGGTGGACAACGGGATCACCTCTGTGGGACATGCGGAAGAGAAGAGGGGGAGAGGGGGCAAGGGGGGAGTGGTCAGCCCTTGACCGCGCCGATGAGGACGCCCTTGGCGAAGTGGCGCTGCAGGAAGGGGTAGACGAGCAGGATGGGGACGATCGCGATGACCAGGATCGCCATCTGCATGGGGAGTTGCGGGGGCAGCGCCTCGCTGCCGCCGACCTGGTCGCCGCCGATGGCGCTCTGGTTCACGACGAAGGTGCGCAGGACGAGCGCCATGGGCCACTTGTCGGTGGTCTGGATGTAGAGCAGCGCGTTGAAGAACGCGTTCCAGTAGCCGACGGCGTAGAAGAGGCCGACGACCGCGAGCACCGCCTTGGAGAGCGGCAGGACGATGCGGGTGAGGACGGTGAACGGGGTGGCGCCGTCGATGTGCGCGGACTCGAAGAGCTCCTGCGGGAGTTCCTGGAAGAAGGCGCGCATGACGATCACGTTGAAGGCGTTGATCATCACCGGCAGGACCAGCGAGGCGTAGCTGTCCAGCAGGCCGAACTCCCTGACCACCAGGTACGTCGGGATGATGCCGGGCGAGAACAGCACCGCGCCGAGCAGCAGCATCAGCACCGGCCGGCCGCCGACGGCGCCCGGCCTGGCGAGCCAGTACGCCAGGCCGGCCGAGGCGGCCAGCGAGAGCAGGGTGCCGATCACGGTCACCCCGATCGAGATCAGCAGGGCCCGGGTGACGACGCCGCCGGAGAGCACGGCCTGGTAGGCGTCGAGGGAGATGCCGTCCGGCCACATCAGCATGCCGCCGCCGGCGTCGTTGATCGCCTCCTGGTCGGCCAGGGAGGTGACCACGATCGACCAGAACGGGACGACCACCAACGCCACCGCGACGAGGAGCGCGACGAACTTCAGGAACTGGACGACCGGGTTGGGCTTCTCCATCCAGATCGGCCGCTTGCGTTCACGGCCGGGCCCGCGGACGGTGTCGTCGCCGATCGTCGCCTGTTCGAGTGTGGTCATCGCCGGTACACCCCCCGCTCGCCGAAGGCGTGCGCCACCTTGTTGGCGCCGATGACGAGGAGCACTCCGACCAGGCCCTTGACCAGGCCCGCCGCCGCCGAGACACCCCAACCGCCGCCGAGGATTCCGTAGTTGTAGAGCCAGGTGTCCAACACCTCGCTGGCCTCCAGACCGACCGGGCCCTGCTGCAGGATGATCTGCTCGAAGCCGACCGAGAGGCTGTTCCCGAGCCTGAGGATCAGCAGCAGGACGAACAGGCCCCGCAACGAGGGCAGCGTGATGTGGATCAGGCGGTGCCAGCCGTTGGCCCCGTCGATGGCCGCCGCCTCGTACTGCTCCTCGTCGATGCGGGAGAGCGCGGCGAGGAAGATGATGGTGCCCCAGCCGGCGTCCTTCCAGATCGACTGCGCGGTGATCAGGGTCATGAACAGCTCGGGGGTGCCGATGATCTCCACCGTCGGCAGGTCGTTCCGGACCAGGAAGGTGTTGAGGGTGCCGGCGTTGCCCAGCATCTGCTGGAAGATCGCCACCACGATCACCCAGGACAGGAAGTGCGGCAGGTAGAGGACCGACTGCAGCAGGCGCTTGAGCCGTTCGCCGGCCAGGCTGTTGAGGAGCAGCGCCAGGGCGAGCGGCACCGGGAACACCAGCACCGTCTGGATGACGGTCAGTTGGAGGGTGTTGACCAGCGCGTTGACGAACTCGGGGTCGCCTTCGGTCAGGAAGGAGAAGTTCTCCAGGCCGACCCACTCGGAGTCGCCGATGCCCAGGTAGGGCTGGTAGTCCTGGAAGGCGATGACGCTGCCGAGCATGGGCAGGTAGTGGAAGGCGACGAGCACCAGCGCGCCGGGCAGGCCCAGGACCAGCAGGAGCCGGTCCCGCGCCAGGCGGCGCAGGAGCCCGGGGGGCCGAGCGGTGGGCGGCGCTGGCGGCCGTTTCCGGCCCGCGCGGTGCCGCGCGTCGGGAGACCGCTGTCTCCGACGCTCGCGAATCGTTTCAAGTGCGGTCATGGAAAGGGGGGTCCCTTCGACGAGGGCGGGGCGGGCACGCTTCCGGCAGTGCCGTCGGCCGCCGTCCCGGAGCTGACGGCGTCAGATGTGGTCGCCGACGAGCGCGAGGCACTGGATGACGGCCAGGCCGTACTGGGCGCTCGCGTTGGTGCCGAGGCGGGCCTCGTCGACGGGGTTGAGCACCGCCGGGCCCTCGATGCGCTCGGAGGTGAAGGGGTGGTCCTCCGGATAGCCGGCGTGCCCGGTGCGCAACTCCCGCCAGGCGCGCTCCGCGAGCGCGGCGTCGTCGAGCCGCACGGCGGCGTAGGCGGTGGCCCGGGAGTACGCCTGACGCAGGTTGAGGCTGCCCCAGGACGAGCCGGTCTCCTGCCGCTGTTCCTCCGCGGTGGAGTTGTAGAGCCGGCAGAACCGCACCCACTGCGCGGTGACCTGCTCGTCGTCGATCAGCTCGAGCAGTTCCGTCATCAGCTCGATCAGGCCGAAGACGGAGCTGAGGCTGCCGATGCTGATACTCGGCTCGGCGGGTCCCGTGAAGCGGCCGTCCGCGAGGTCGTAGGTGACGTTCCCGCCCTGCGCCCAGGAGTTGGGCAGCGCCGCGATGGTGGTGGCGCCGTTGATCAGCTTGGTGCGGGCGATCCCGTCGCCGTTGCGTTCCCACTCGGTCAGCCAGGCCAGGGCCAGCGCGCCCCAGTCGGTCGACTTGCTGACGCCAAGCGCCGTCGGGTCCGGGTCGAAGGGTTCGTCGGTGAGCTTGCGCCCGGGGTTGAGCACGAGGAAGGTGCGGTCGGCGTCGACGAGTTCGTGCAGCACGTCGCCGACCCGCTCGTCGGCGGTGAGGAAGTAGAGGAACCGCTTGTAGCCGGCGTTGCTGATCCGGACCTGCTTGGCGCTGTCCCCCCAGTGCTGCACGCCGTGCCGGGTGCCAAGACCCTTCCACTCGCCCAGGTGGTACATGTCGACCTCGCCGGTGTGGCGGGTCATGGCCTCGGCGAAGCGGAACGCGGTGGCGTCGCCGGTGCGCAGGTAGTGGTACCACAGCCACAGGTCCGTGGAGAGCTCGGAGTTGTCCCAGGCGTAGCCGCCCACGTCGTAGCGCCAGGCGTGCCGGTCCCGGTCGTAGTCGTGCATCACGTCGCCGTAGTCCCAGAAGCCGTACCAGTGGCGCTGGTCGACCGAGTCCACGTAGTAGCGGTGCATGAGCGCCAGGTTGTTCTCCACCTCGTCCCTGGCGGCGTTGGAGCGGTCGACCGGGGACCAGGCGCCGAACACGCCGGCCGCGTGGTTGTGTTCGGGTGGGCTGGCCAGCAGCGGCGGGGTGGCGTTCGCGTCGGCGAGGGCCGAGACGCGTTCGGCGCTGGGCGTCGACTCCAGGGCCCAGAAGGTCAGTTCCGTGGTGCGGGCGACGCCGTAGGGGGTGCCGAACTCCGGCTCGTAGTCCTCGTAGGTGATCTCCAGGCCCTCCAACTGCTCGGGGTAGGTGTCCTGGCCCATGCCGTCGTGGTAGAAGCGCAGGTCCATCGCCCCCGCGCGCGGGGACCACATCCACACGGTGGCCTGCGCGGTGTCGGTCGCGGCGCCGGTGATCTCCAGCTCGGTCGGGTGCAGTTGCCAGAAGTTCCGCATTCCGAACGCCAACCCGCCGCTGGGCGAGCCCACATAGGCCAGGCCTCTGGCACGCTGTCCACCGTCCACCCGCAGCCACGAGTGCCCGGCCTTCGTCCGCTTGTGGAGCTCGAAGCCGTTGGCGGTGAGCTGGTGGAGGCTGTAGTCGCCGAACGCCGGTATGTACTGGAGCCGGGTGGTGACGCGCTGGTCCCAGGTGGCGGGGTCGGGGGTGGCCTGGCCGGCGACCTGGGCCTGCCGCACCGCCGCGCCTGGGTCCCGGCGCAGCCCGGTGATGCCACGCACCGCCTCGGACAGCACGCCCTCGCCCTGGCCGGCGAACCGCACGTGCCGGTCGTGCGGCTCGCCCCGCATGGGCACGTCGAACCGCACGCCGAGGCCACCCACGAAGTCCCGCTCGGCGTCGCCGTCATAGACGAAGGTGTGCACCACGCGGACCCCGTCCGAGCCGGCGTAGAGGTAGAAGCGGACGGTGAACGGCAGCCAGGCCCGCCGGTCCTTGCGGTGCTTGCCCTCGACCTTGACGACGGCCCGCACCGGTCCTTCCTGTTCGACCGTCACCTCCTCGATCGCGCTGGTGAAGAACTGAGTCCTGATCACCTCGGCCTGCTCCGTGCTCGGTCTGTCCTGGCGGGAGGCGACCAACCGGCCCTTTTCGGCGATCACCGTGTCGCCGCGTCGGATCGACTCCACCAGGTGCTCGCCGCCGCGCCGGAAGGTCACGGCGATCACGCCGGTGTCGACGGTGATCCGCCGGCTGTTCGAGGTGACCGTCACGGGCGAGTCGGGGGCGGCGGCCTCGCCGGCGACGAGCCGGTAGGTCCCGGCGCGCGGGGCGGCGCCGCTGGTGGCGTGTGCCGTCCACTTCACGGAGCCGTCGGGCCACCACCCGGTGGGCCAGGACTGCACGGGTATGGCCGTCCCCGAGTCGGTGACCAGCGAGAACTCCTGGTCGGGGGCGAAGGCCCCGCGCGGCCACGGCACCCCGAACGTCGTCCCGGCGGCCAGCTCGGCCGGCGTGCCGCCCTCCAACCACCGCACGGTGACCGGCTCGTGACCTGCCAACTCGGTGGGGCGTGAGGCTTGTTCCGCGCTGGGCGTCGCCGCCTCGGCGCCGCGGGAGGCGAGCAGGGCGGTGGCGCCGGCGGCGGCCGCCGAGGTGAGGACGTTGCGTCGACTGATGTGGACCACGGTGTTCAGCTCCTTGGGGCGGGCGAGGTGCGGGAGGTCAGCGGATGACGCGGGCGCCGACCAGGCCTTGGGCCCGGAGTTCGGCGACGGCGAGGCCGGCGAAGGTGCGGCGCAGCACCTCGCCGGGCGCGGTGGCGGTCTCGGCGAGCATCGTGCGCCGCGTCTCGGCCGAGACGCGGGGGCGGTCAGCAGCACGACACCGGCGACGGTTCTGCGGGGGCGGGAACGGCGTGTTCTCGGCATGGGCGCGGGTTCCTCCAGGCTCGGGCCCCGCTCGGCGGCGCTCCGCGGAGCTCATCGGCGCGAACAGTGTGCACAGTCATGCGCGAAGCTGCAATAGATTGGCGTGAGAAGGAAATTTCTGCCTGGGTGTGGCGTAAACGTTGACGTCCTGAGCGTTTCGCAGGAGGGTGCACCTGCGGTCAGCCAGCAGCGAGGAGATGGTCATGCGCCACGAGCACGTTCGACGGCGCGGCCGACGACGCCCGGGACCTCGACCCGCCCGCCCTCGCCTACGCGGGGCGGTGAGCGCTCAGGAGATGGACCCGCCCCCGGCGGCCGAGGCGCCGGCCGCCGCCGCGCCGCAGGAGGCTCGGACGACGAGCCGCGGCTGGAGCACGAGCTGCCGCACGGCCGGCGGCTCGACCGCGTGCAGCCGGTCGAGCAGCAACTGGGCCGCCCGCTCGCCGAGTTCCTGCTTCGGTGGGGCGACGGCCGTCAGCGGCACCTCGGCCAGCGAGGCGATCTCGTCGTCATAGGCGATCAGCGCCAGGTCGTCGGGGGTGCGCAGGCCGCGCAGCCGCAGACGCCGCGCCAGCTCGATCGCGTCGTGGTCGGAGTGCACCAGTGCCGCCCGGGTCCCCGTGGCCAGGCACCGCTCGATGAAACCGTCGTAGTGCCGGATGGCCTCCGCGGAGACCAGCACCGGCCGACCGCCGTCCACGACCGGGGCCGACGGGTCGAGACCGAGAGACCGCACCGCCGCCGCGTGGCCCTCCCGGATCAGCCCGGCCGTGGGGCTGCCGTTGACGAACAGACCCACCCGGTCGTGGCCGAGCGCGGCGAAGTGCCGGACCGCCGTGTACGTGCCCTGCCGGTGGTCGGACATCGCGAACTCGCAGGGCTCGTAAGCATCCCGGGGCTGACGCTCGACCAGCACGAACGGCAGCCCGGTGGCCCGGAGTCCGTCGAGGGTACCGGCGGGCGTGTGGTGTCCCTCGGCCGTGGTGACCAGCAGCCCGGCGGCGCCGGAGGCGACAAGCTCCTCGATCTGGCCCAGGTCCCTGGGCTCCGCGTAGGTGGTGAGGCCGATCACCACGCGGGCGCCGCGCCGGGCGGCGGCGCCGCGCACCCCCGCCACCAGCTGGGGGTAGTAGTAGTTCATCGAGGGGACGAGCAGGCCCAGCATCGGGCCGTCGTCGCCCGGGGTCGGCGCCGGGGGAGTCGCCCGGGCGGTCCGCGCCCACTGCCGGACGTGTGCCTGGTCGTGGGCGCCCCGTCGCGTCACCAGCATGGCGCCGCCCCTGACCCGGGTGACCTTGCCGGCCGCCGCGAGCTCGGCGAGGTCCCGGCGGATCGTCGCGCTCGACACCCGCAGCCGGGCGGCGAGTTCGACGATCTTCAGAGCGCCGTGGGCCTTGAGCTCCCTGAGCAGCAACTCGTGTCGCTGCGCGACGAGCATGTCGGCCATCGGTCCTCCGGTGATCAGTTATTGAGCATCCTAGGCGAAAGCTGTCGTTCGTGCGTGAAATGCTGCGTCACGACGGTGGATGCTGCACAACTGCGCACTCGCTGATCGCTTGCCGAGGGAGGGCCGACCACGCCGCGCGGCCGGGGACCTAGCCGGGGACCGGTGCCGTCTCGGGCAGCAGGCCGGCGGCGCGCAGGTCGGACCAGAGGGCCGGAGGAACGGGACGGGCCAGCAACTCGGCGCTGCCGGTCACCTCGGCCGGTGTACGGGCGCCGACGACGACGGCCGCCACCGCCGGGTGGGCCAGCGGGAACTGCACGGCCGCCGCGAGGGGCGGGACGGCGTGCCGCTCACAGAGGGCGCGCAGCGCGCGCAGCCGCGCGGCGAGCGCCGGCGGGACGTGGGAGTGGCCGTGGGGCGCGCCGGGGCGCGGGTCGGCCAGCAGTCCCGACTGGTAGACGCCGGCGGCCAACACCGCGATGCCCCGCGCGGCGCACAGCGGCAGGAGTTCGGCCAGGCCCGACTGGTCGAGAAGCGTGTAACGGGCGGCGAGCAGCACGCAGTCCGGGCCCGGGGGTGGGGCCTCGCGGATGAAGCGGGCGGCGACGTCGGCGTGGTTCACGCCGAGCGAGACCGCGCCGACCGTGCCGCGGTCGCGCAGCTCGGCCAGTGCCGGGTAGGCCTCGGCGAGGGCCGTGGGGTAGTCCTGCTCCGGGTCGTGGACGTGCAGCACGTCGATCCGGTCGAGGCCGAGGCGGTCGAGGCTCTCCGCGAGCGAGCGGAACACCGCCCGCCGGCCGTAGTCGAGGCGTGGCCCGACGCCGGGCGGCGGGTCGGCCCAGATGGGCTGGGTGTCCGGGCCGCCCGGTTCGATCAGCCGGCCGACCTTGGTGCAGAGGGTGAAGCGCTCCCGCGGCTTCGGGCGCAGCGCCCGCCCGGCGAGGCGCTCCGAGCGCCCGTAGCCGTAGACCGGCGCCGTGTCGTAGAGCCGGATCCCGAGCTCCCAGGCGCGGTCGATCGTGGCCTGGGCCTCGGCCTCCGACACCGGCTGGAACATCCCGCCCAGTGCGGCGAGGCCCAGACCCAGCCGGGTCACGCGCAGTCCGGTGCGACCGAGCGTCACGCGTTCGTCGGCACGCATCGCGCCTCCTCTCGCGTTCTGTATGCGCACCACCGGCCCCGGCCATGCGTGACGCTCGCCTCAACCGTCCTCGCGCGAGCGGCCGGACGGCTCCTCGGGGGCGTCCTGGCGCCAGCCGTGCGAGCGGAACCAGGCGGCGCACCAGTCCGTCCAGCGGGACAGTTCCGGCTGCTCGGGGGCGAGCCCGACGCCGTGCCGGCCGTGCGGCAGCACGTGCAGTTCGACCGGCACCCCGACGGCTGCGAGGGCCTCGGTGTAACGGAGCGAGTGCGAGACGTCGACGGACGGGTCGTCGGCCGTGTGCCAGAGGAAGGCCGGGGGGCTGGCCCGGTCGACCGTCAGTTCGCGCGAGGCGGCCCGGCGCTCGGCCGGCGTCGCGTCCGGGCCCAACAGCGCCTCCAGCGACCCGAGATGAGGCAGCTGGCTGAAGGAGATCACGGGGTAGCAGAGCACGGCGAGCGCCGGGCGCTCGGCCGGCGTCAGGACCGGGTCGCCGGCCAGCGTGGCGGCCAGGTGACCGCCGGCGGAGAAGCCGAGGACCGCCACCCGGTCCGGATCGATCCCCAGCTCGGGGGACTGGGCCCGGATGGCACGCAGCGCCGCGCGGCCGTCCTCAAGAGCCGCGGGGTGCCGGTGCGGCGCGACGCGGTAGCGCAGCACGAAGGCGGCGAGCCCGAGCTCGTTCAACCAGCGGGCCACGGGTTCGCCCTCGTGCTCGGCGTGGCCGAGGTAGGCGCCGCCGGGGAGGACGAGCACCGCGGGGGCGCGCTCGCCGGCCCACGCGGGGGCGGGGAAGGCGGCGAGACGGCCTTCGAGGCTGGGGTCTGTCATGGTCATGCGTCCCTCGGTTCGTGCGTGGCGCCGGGCGGCGGAGCTGGGCGCCGGAGCGGTCCCCGGGAGGATAGAACGTTTCAACCCTGGGTTCCCAGAGCCTGTCGGACCGCCTGGAGGCAGGCGGCGACGGCCGGGTCGTCCCTGGTGGTGGTCCTGGTGAGGGCCAGCACGTGCCGCCGCATGCGGGGAACGAGCGGCAGCCAGGCGACGCCCGGCTGGTCCCGGGCGACGCCGGCCGGCAGGAAGGCCACGCCGGCTCCGGACGCGACGAGCGCGGCCAGGACGTGCAGCCCCTCGAACTCCCAGCGCTGCCGGGGCACGGCGTCGGCGGCGGCCAGCCGCAGGTCGCCCGCGGCCCGGGAGAGCTGGCCGACCGGGGCGCACAGCCAGGTCTGGTCCCTGACCACCTGGCGCAGCCGGGCGGCGGTGGCGCGGTCCCCCCGCTCGGCCGGCGCGTGGTCGGCCGGGACCGCCAGGACGACGTCCTCGCGGCGCAGGTGGTGGACGGACAGGCCGGCGCTCCCGGTCGGCTTGTCCGGGGACCAGTCGTCGATGACGGCGAGGTCGTAGCGGCGGTCCAGGACGCCGGCCGCGGCGGTGGTCGAGCCGGTCTCATGGGCGATGACGGTGAGTTCGGGGTGCCGGCGCCGCAGCGCGGCCAGGCGCGGGGCCAGGACGGCGGCCAGGGTCGGGAGGCAGCTGACGGTCACCCGCCCGCCGACGGCGCCGGCGCGGGCGCGCATGCGACTCCCCGCGGTCTCCACGGCGGCGAGGATGCGCTCGGCGTGCTCGGCCAGTTCGCGCCCCGCGTCGGTCAGACTCGCGCGCTGGGCGGTGCGTTCGAGCAGGGCGACGCCGGCCTCCCGTTCCAGGGCCGCCAGTTGTTGGGAGACCGCCGAGGGCGAGTAGCCCAGGTCGGCGGCCGTGGCGGCGATGGTCCCCCGGGCGGCGAAGCGGAGCAGGATCTCAAGACGGCGCAGATCCAGCATCAGTTCTCCTTAAGGTTTCCCCCGTCCTTTCGTGCTGTCGCTGATGCTACGCGTCGGGCAGGCTGGTCGTGGCCGCCCCTGCCACGTGCCAGAACAGGATGGTTTCCCATGACGACGCACTCCGCGACCCTCGCCATCGATGAGGCCGTCCAGGCCCGCCGCGCCGCGGGCCACGACGTGCTGCACCTCGGCTTCGGGGAGGCCGGGTTGCCGGTGCCGCCGGGCCTGGCCGAGGTGCTCGCCGACGCCCACACGAGCAACGGCTACGGCCCGGTCGCCGGCTCGCGGCGGGCGAGGACCGCGGCGGCGGGCTGGTTCGCCCGGCGCGGTCTGCCGACCGAGCCCGACCAGGTCCTCTTCGCGCCGGGCAGCAAGCCGTTGCTCTTCGCCCTGCTCGCCGCGATCGGCGGTGACGTGGTGCTGCCCCGCCCCGCGTGGGTCTCCTACGCGGCCCAGGCGGCCCTGCTCGGCCGCCGGGTCCTCTCGGTGCCCGTCCCGGCCGAGGCCGGCGGCATCCCCGACCCGGAGCGCCTGGCCGCGGAACTCGGGCGGGCCGCGGTGGCCGGGGCGCGGCCCGGCGTGCTGGTGCTGACCGTTCCCGACAACCCGACCGGCACCGTCGCGCCGGCCGAGCAGGTGGAAGCGGTCTGCCGGATCGCCGAGCGGCACGGCCTCGCCGTGGTCAGCGACGAGATCTACGCCGAGCTGAGCCACGGCGGCGCCGTCCCGAGCCCCGCGCGGTACCTGCCGGAACGCACCGTCGTCACCACCGGGTTGAGCAAGTCGCTGGCCCTGGGCGGCTGGCGGATCGGCTTCGCCCGCCTGCCGGCGGGCGGCTGGGGCCGGCGGCTGCGGCAGGAACTGACCGGGGTGGCAAGCGAGATCTGGTCCAGCCTGGCGGCGCCCATGCAGGCGGTGGCCGCCCACGCCCTGGACGAGCCGCCGGAGATCACCGCGCACGTCGCCGCCTCCCGTCGCCTGCACGGGCGCGTCGCCCGGGAGGCGCACAACCTGCTCCTGTTGGCGGGGGCCGACTGCCGCCGGCCCCAGGCCGGCTTCTACCTCTATCCGGACTTCGCCCCGGTCCGCGGGGCCCTGAGTGCCCGGGGGATCACCACCGGCGGCGGGCTCGCCGCCGCCCTGCTGGACCGGCACGGCGTCGCCACCCTCCCCGGCAGCGCCTTCGGCGAGCCCGACACCGCGCTGACCCTCAGGATCGCCACCAGCCTCCTGTACGGCGCCACCGCGCGGCAACGCCAGGCGGCGCTGGCCGCCGAGGAGCCGGAGACGCTGCCCTGGATCGCGCCCGCCCTCACCCGACTCGGCGACGCGCTGGACGCGCTGCTCTGAGCCGCCGCCGGGGTGGCCGGGCCGAGCGGCCACCCCGGCGCGGGGCTCACCAGTCGTGGACGGTGCCGTCGGCCAGCCGGTTGACCGGCAGGTAGGCCGGCCGGTAGGGGTGGGCCGCGGCCAGCTCCTCGTCGAGCTCGACGCCGATGCCGGGGGCCTCGCCCGGGTGCAGGTGCCCGTCGGTGAACGTGTAGGCGTGCCGGAACACCTCGTCGGTCAGCGCGGTGTGTCCCGAGTACTCCTGGATGCCGAAGTTGTGGATCGCCAGGTCCAGGTGGATCGCGGCGGCCATGCCGACCGGCGAGATGTCCTCCGGGCCGTGCACGGCGCTCTTGATCTGGTACTGCGCCGCGTAGTCGAACAGTTTGCGCAGCGGCGTGACGCCGCCGAAGTGGGTCACGGCGGAGCGCACGTAGTCGATGAGCTGCTCGCCCACCAGCGTCTGGTAGTCGAAGACGCTGTTGAAGACCTCGCCGATGGCCAGCGGGGTGCTGGTCTGCCGGCGCACCAGACGCAGCCCCTCCTGGTTCTCGGCCGGGGTGCAGTCCTCCAGCCAGAACAGGTCGTACGGTTCGAGGGCCTTGCCGAGCCGGGCCGCCTGCACCGGGGTCAGCCGGTGGTGCGCGTCGTGCAGCAGCGGCAGCTCGGGCCCGAACTCACCGCGCACGGCCTCGAAGACGCCGGGTATGTGCCGCAGGTAGGCGGCGGTGTCCCAGTCCTCGACCACCGGGCGTGGGTGTCGGCCCTCCGCGGCGGACTCCCCGTCGCGGTGCACGCCGTAGACCTTCGCCAGGCCCGGCACGCCGGTCTGCACCCGGATCGCCTGGTAGCCCTCGGCCTGCCGGGCCCGGATCGAGTCGAACAGCTCGGGGACGTCCCGGCCGCTCGCGTGCCCGTAGGCGCGCACCCGGTCCCGGCTCGCGCCGCCGAGCAGCTGGTAGAGCGGCAGCCCGGCGGCCTTCGCCTTGATGTCCCACAGCGCCACGTCCACGGCGGCGATCGCGGCCATCGTCACCGGACCGCGGCGCCAGTAGGCCCCCCGGTACAGGTACTGCCAGGTGTCCTCGATCCGGTGCGGGTCCCTGCCGATCAGCAGCGGCACCACGTGGTCAAGGAGGTAGCTGACGACGGCGAGTTCGCGCCCGTTGAGGGTGGCGTCGCCCAGGCCGGTGATGCCCTCGTCGGTGGTGATCCGCAGGGTGACGAAGTTGCGGCCCGGGCTGGTGACGACGACCTTCGCGTCGACGATCTTCATGGAGTGGTCTTCCTGGGGGTGGGTGGGGTGCTGGTCAGCCCTTCGTGGCCCCGGCCGTGAGGCCGGCCACGAGGTGCTTCTGTCCGATGACCGCGACGAGGACGACCGGGATGGTCATCAGGGCGGCGGCGGCCATCAGGCCGCCCCAGTCGGTGCTGGCGTAGGAGATGAAGTTGAACAGGGTCACCGGCGCGGTCCTGGTGTTCTCGTCGGCGAAGATCAGCGCGAACATGAAGTTGTTCCAGCTGAAGACGAAGGCCAGCAGCGAGGCCGTGGCGGTGCCGGGCGCGGCCAGCGGCAGCGCGATGCGCCAGAACGCACCGAAGGCCGAGAGGCCGTCCGTGCGCGCCGCCTCCTCCAGCTCCACCGGCAGGCCCTCGAAGAAGCCGATCATGATCCAGAGGATGAGCGGCACCGAGACGAACATGTGGCTGAGGACCAGGACCGTGTAGCTGCCGACGAGGCCGGCCCTGGCGAACAGGTAGTACCAGGGCACCAGGAGCGACACCGCGGGAACGATGCGGGCGATGAGGATCAGGGACCCGGTGCGGTGCATCCGGAACCGGCCCACCGCCCAGGCGGCCGGCACCGCGATCAGCGCGGACAGCGCGGTGGAGACACCGCCCACGATCAGCGAGTTGCGCAGCGACCGCAGGATCTCGCCGTCCGCCAGGACGTTGCGGAAGTTCTCCAGCGTCGGGCTGAAGAACAGGCCCACGCTCGGGTCGGTGACCTGCACGTTGGTCTTGAAGGCGGCCGCGAACATCCACACGATGGGCAGCGCGAAGACCAGCGAGACCGCCGTCACGGCGACTCCCCGCAGCAGGGCCCAGGGGTGGCGGCGCCGGCCGGCGCGGCTGGTGGCGGCGTTGGCGCTCATGCGGACTTCCTTCCGGCGCGGCGCCGCAGCACGAGCACGACGCCGATGATGAACAGCGTGAACAGCACGAGCACCGCGGAGGCCAGCCCGTACTCCAGGTAGTCGAAGGTGAGGCCGTAGGCGTAGACGTTGAGGGTCTCGGCCTCGAAGTCGGAGCCGCCGCCGGGGCCCTTGGTGGCGTAGAGCAGGTCGAAGGTCTTCAGCGCGTCGACGGAGCGCAGCACCAGCGCGGTGGCCAGCGTGGTGGAGAGCATCGGCAGCACCACGTGCCGGAAGCGCTGCCAGGGGCCCGCTCCGTCGACCTGGGCGGCCTCCTCGGGCTCCTCGGGCAGTGTGGACAGGCCGGCGAGCAGTAGCAGGGTCATCATGGGGGTCCACTGCCACACGTCGATCAGCATCAGGGTGGGCAGCGACTGGCTCACCGAGCCGAGGAACTCCTGGGGCGGCAGGCCGACGGACTCCAGCAGGTGGTTGGCGATGCCGTTGGTGGGGTCCAGGATCAGCAGCCACAGGATGCCGATGGCGACCGGCGTGGTGAGCAGCGGGACCAGCAGGATCGTCCGCACCCACCGCATGCCGGTGAACGCCCTGCGCATCAGCATGGCCAGCGCCAGGCCGAGCACCGTCTCCAGCAGCACCGCGCCGACGGTGAAGACGACGGTGCGCCGCACGGCCGGCCAGAAGCGGCGGGTGTCGCCGAGCGCGTCCGCGAAGTTCTGGAAACCGACGTACTCCTGGTCCGCGTTGACGGCGCCGAAGGCGTCCGTGAAGCCGAGGTTGAGGGTGTAGACGAGCGGAAAGACGATCATGGCGCCGACGAAGAGCAGGGCGGGCGCCAGCATCATCCACTTGAGGCGCCGGTTGGCCTGTTCGAAGGTGCGCGGGGCGCGGCCGCCCGGCCGGCCGCCCAGGGCGGGGTGTGGCTGGGGCTTGGTCTGCACGGCGGCCATCAGGACTCCCGGTGGCGGTTGTCGCGGACGAGGAAGTCGGCGAACTCGGCGTCCGCCTCGCGGGCCACCGCCGCCACGGGTTCGCCCAGGATGCCGGCGACCAGCGGGCGGCCGACGATGTCCCGGGCGCGGCCGACCTGGAGCACCTCCGGCCGGTCGTGGTCGACGCCGCGCTCCCCGCCCAGCCGCATGGACTCGGCGAGTTCGGCGGGGAACGCCGCGAGGGTCTCGGCGTCCGACCAGGCGGACTGCCGGGCTCCCGGTATGCCGTCGGCCTGCAGCGCGGCCACCATCTCCGGGCTGGACGCCCAGCGGATGAACTCCCAGGCGTCGTCCCGCAGGAGGGAGAACTCGTTGACGGCCAGGGACCAGGACGGGATGTTGTGCGGCCTGGAGCCGGCCGGTCCTGCCGGGAACGGGGCGAAGCCGACGGTGTCCTGGACGGTGGAGACCGCCGGGTCGAGGAAGTTGGTGTAGATCGCGTCGGCGTCGACGTAGAACGCCGCCTTGCCCTGGGCGAAGATCGGCATGGCCTGCTCCAGGCTCATGTTGGTCGCGCCGGGCGGGCCGGTCCGCTCCAGCAGCCGGCCGTAGTACTCGTAGGCGGCGATGGCCTCGCGGGTGGCGATGGTGGAGCGCCCCTCGGCGGTGAAGTCACCGCCGAAGGAGTAGAGGAAGCTCGACCACTGGCTGACGGCGCCGCTGCGCTGGCCGCGGCCGACGAACCCGAAGAAGTCGTCGCCTCGGTCGGCGAGTTCGAGGGACAGCTCCATCAGCTCGTCCAACGTGCCGGGCGGGCCGCCGAAGTCCGCCAGCAGGTCCCTGCGGTAGTACAGCGTCGGCCGCTCGGTCACCACGGGAACGCTCAACACCCGGCCCGCCGTGGTCGACCGCCGGCGCGGCGCCTCCTGGAAGTCGGCCCAGTCGAAGGCCGCGTCCGACACGCGGTCGGTGAGGTCGGCGAGCCAGCCGTTGGTCGCGAAGAGCAGCTGCTCCTGGAGCGCCCTGACCATCATGACGTCGACGTCCGTGGCGGAGGCGTTGAGCTTCACGTTGTAGCTGTTGGACAGCTGGTCCGAGGTGAGCATCGAGATCGAGACGCGGCGGCCGATCCGCTCCTCGAACTCGGCGACCCGGCCGGCGATCGCCTGCGACCAGACGTGGTTGATCGCCATGACGCGCAGCGGCGCGTCGGGGGAGGCGGAGCCGCTCCGGCCCGAACAGGCGCCGAGCGTCAGCCCGCCGACGGTGGCGGCGGCCGCCACGGCGGCCAGTCTGCCGAAGGAACGGCGGCTGACCGACTGGGGGCTCGTGGACATCCTCGTCCTCGACTTTCTCCGTACGCGCGGAAGTGCGTGTGCTGGTTCCGAAAAAAGAGTGGTCCAACTGGTAGGACCAGTTGGACCGTAACAGGTGTCCTGGCCTCTGACCAGCCCCGGGATCAGGGGGTCACGCTGTGCCGACCGGCGGTCGGCCGCGCGTCATCGGCGGGCCGTGACCTCAGCCATGGTCCTGGGACTGCCGCAGCAGCGTCTCGATGTGCTGGCGCGCCATGACATCGAGGCCGAGATCGAGGTCCGCGCCGTAGGTCCGCAGCCCGAGCATGAGGTGCTCGCGCATCCGCGCCCTGGCCAGCTCGACGTCCCGGGCCACGATCGCCTCGAGGATCTCCGGGTGGTGCGGCACGCCCGGCTCGCCGATCGACGGATCGGAGTTCGAGCGGAGCATCATCTCGAACATCATCCCGCCGATCGACGACAGCATGGTCCGCAGCACGGGGTTGCCGCTCGCCGCAGCGATCGCGTCGTGGAAGTCGAGGTCGGCCCGGGCCTTGTGCACGACGTCGGTGGCCCGCAGCAGCGCGTCGTTGGCCCGCCGCATCGCGTCGAGCTCGGCCTCGTCGGCGCGCTCCGTGGCCAGGCCCACGATCTCGACCTCCAGCGGGATGCGCGCCTCGATCAGGTGCCGCACGGTGGGGCGGCCCGCCCGGTACAGGGCGTCGTAGCTGCGCGCCTGCCCCGGTGACTGCTCGCTGACGAAGGAGCCCCGGCCCGGTGCCACCTCGATCATGTGCTGGGCCTCGAGCCGCCGCAACGCCTCCCGGACCACGTTCCGGCTGGCGCCGAACCGCTCGGCCAGCTCGCGCTCCGAGGGCAGCTTCTCCCCGACGGGGATCTCACCCGAGCGGATGTCGTGCTCCAACTGGCGTGCGACGCGCTCCGTCAGCAACCCTCGCTGCGACGAGGGCGCGGCACGACCCGACGGTGAGGTGGGCGGGGCGGGCATGACCAGGAGCTTAACAGCAGGCCGGGGCGCCGCCCCCGGCGCGGGCGCGCGCCCCGGTCCCGCGGTCCCGCGGTCAGGAACTCCGGCCGGCCGCCTCGGACTCGGTATCCCGGCAGGCCGGGTGGCCCCAGCCCTGCGCGTTCCTGACGATCGGCTCGCTGGCCGCGTAGGACCGGCCGCAGCGGCAGCGGCCCGGGAACTTCGCGGTGATCTCGCCCTTCGAGGCCCGGCGGCGCGTCGAGTTCGCCGTCTTGGCCGCCTTCGCCGTCTTGGCCGGCCTGGCGGCGGCCGGCGGCGGGGCCGCGGAGCCCTGCGCGCTGCCGGCGGCGAGCTGGCTGGTGGCGGCCTGGCTCGCGGCGCGGTCGGCGAAGTCGTTGAGCCGGTCACCGTCCACCTGGTGGGCCGCCACGTACACGAACTCCACCGCGCGGCCGGCCAGCAGCCGGTCGATGCCCTCCACCAGCTCGCGGTTGGCCACCGGCGAGCCGGAAGCGGTCCGCCACCCCTTCTTCTTCCAGCCCGGCAGCCAGGTGGTGACCGCCTTCATGGCGTACTGCGAGTCCATCCGCACCTGCATCGGCACGGCCGGGTCCGCCGCCTCGAGCAGGTGCCGCAGCGCGGACAGCTCCGCCACGTTGTTGGTCGCCGTGCCCAGGGGCCCGGCCGCCCAGCGCCCCGGGTCGCCTTCGGCGTCGGCGATGACCCAGGCCCAGGCGGCACGCCCCGGGTTGCCCTTCGACGCCCCGTCGCAGGCGGCGATGATCCGTTCCGTCATGCCCCCGATGATGCCAGTGGTCAGCGGGTGGCCTCCGCCGCGTCCCCGTAGCCGAGCCGAGCGGACAGCTCCGCCGCCGCCTCGCGCACCAGGCCGCCCCAGCACGTCTCGGACTCCTCGGTCAGGCGGCTCATCGGGACGTTCACGCTGAGACTGGCGATCGGCCTCTCCGGGCCGGCCAGGACGGCGGCCGCGACCGAACCGACGTCGGCCCGCCACTCGCCGTGGTTGAGGGCGAACCCCCGCTCCCGGACTCGGGCCAGCTCGGCGAGCAACTGGTCGGGATCGGTGATCGTGTGCTCGGTGTACCGCGGCACCTCGTCGGCGAACAGGCGGCCGAGGCGCTCGGGGCCGCTGTTGGCGAGGACCGCCTTGCCGTTGGCGGAGGCGTGCAGGGGCAGCGCGTGGCCGAGGGCCATGCTGATGCGCAGCGGGTTGGAGGTCTCCAGCCGCTCGATGAGCACCACCCGGTCCTCCTCGGGGACGGTGAGGTGGATGGTCTCCTCGGTGCGCCGGCGCAGGTCCTCCATGACGGGCACCGCCGCGTCGCGCAGGCCGAGGTCGCCGCTGGCCCGTCCGCCGACCGTGAGCGCCTTGGTGGTCATCACCCACCGCCTGACCTCGCCCGGGGCCGGACGGATCCAGCCGGCCGTGTGGAGCGTGACCAGCGCGCGTTGGACCGAGCTCTTGGGCAGGTCGAGCACCCGCGCCAGGCCGCCGACCCCGACCGGCTGCCGGGCGGCGACCTCTTCGAGCACCCGAAGGGCGTTCAGGACGTTGCGCACTGCCTTGACTCCTCGATCGTCGATCCCTAACCTCACCGCGCTCTGAAACGGCACAGTGTACCGCCTCACGGCACAGCGAAGGGGTTGGATCCGGTGACGGCTCACAGCGGACGACATTTCCTGCAGATCCCCGGGCCGACCAACGTCCCGGACCGGGTGTTGCGGGCCATGGCCCGGCCCACCATCGACCACCGCGGACCGGAGTTCGCGGAACTCGCGCGCGACCTGCTCCGGCGGCTCGGGCCGGTCTTCGGCACCGGCGGTCCGGTCGTCGTCTATCCCTCCTCGGGCACCGGCGCCTGGGAGGCGGCGCTCGTCAACACCCTCTCGCCGGGCGACCGCGTACTCGCCTTCGACACCGGCCACTTCGCGACCCTCTGGCGCGACATGGCCGAGGGACTCGGGCTGGTCGTCGACCTCGTCCCCGGCGACTGGCGGCGCGGCGTCGACCCGGCCGTCGTCGCCGAACGCCTCGCCGCGGACCGGGCGCACGCCGTCGCCGCGGTGCTGGTCGTCCACAACGAGACCTCGACCGGGGTCACCAGCCGGGTGCCGGAGATCCGGGCCGCCCTCGACGACGCGGACCATCCCGCGTTGCTGCTGGTCGACACGATCTCCTCGCTGGCCTCCATCGACTACCGGCACGACGAGTGGGGCGTCGACGTGACGGTCGGCTGCTCACAGAAGGGCCTGATGCTGCCGCCGGGCCTCGGGTTCAACGCGATCAGCCAGAAGGCGCTCGCGGCCGCCGACACGGCGCGGCTGCCGCGCTCGTACTGGGACTGGGCACCGATCCTGGCGGCCAACGAGGGCGGCCACTTCCCGTACACCCCGCCCACCAACCTGCTCTACGGGCTGCGGGAGGCGCTGCTCCTGCTCGAGGAGGAGGGGCTGCCCGCGGTGTTCGCGCGGCACGACCGCCATGCCGAGGCGACCAGGGCCGCCGTCCGGGGCTGGGGCCTCGACGTGCTGTGCGCCGACGAGCGGGAGTACTCGAGCTCCCTGACCGCCGTGCTGCTCGGCGACGGCCACGACGCGGACGCGGTCCGCCGGACCGTACTCGACCGCTTCGACATGTCGCTCGGCACCGGGCTCGGCAGGCTCGCCGGCCGCGTGTTCCGCATCGGACACCTCGGCGACCTCAACGACCTGACGTTGGCAGGCACCCTCGCCGGGGTGCAGCTGGGCCTCCAACTGGCCGGGGTGGCCGTCGACCCCGGTGGCCTCCAGGCCGCGCTCGACGTGCTGCGCGCCGCGCACGAGGACCGGACCGCCGACCGGGGAGAGGAGTCGCGATGACCGCCCCGACCCCGCGCCCGACCGTCGGCGCCCACCTGGAACGCGCGCTCACCGTCACGCTCGACGGCGAGGTCGCCTTCGACGACTACACCCGCCACCTCTTCTCGCGCGACGCCAGCATGTACGCGATCACCCCGCTCGGCGTGGCCTTCCCGCGGCACGCGGACGACGTCGCGGCGGCGGTGCGGGCGGCCGGCGAACTCGGCGTGCCCGTCGTGCCCCGCGGCGCCGGGACCAGCCTGGTCGGCCAGACCATCGGGCCCGGACTGGTGCTCGACACCTCCCGGCACATGAACCGGATCCTGGAGATCGACCCGGCGGCGCGCACGGCGCTGGTCGAGGTCGGCGTGGTGCAGGACCAGCTCAACCAGGCCGCCGCCGCCCACGGGCTGATGTTCGGCCCCGACACCTCCACCAGCAACCGGGCCACCATCGGCGGGATGATCGGCAACAACTCCGCCGGCAGCGGCTCCCTGACCTACGGCATGACGATCGACCACGTGCGGGCGCTCGACGTGGTGCTCTCCGACGGCTCACGCGCCCGGTTCGAGCCGATCGACGAGGCCGAGCGGGAACGCCGCGCGTCGGCGGCGACGTTGGAGGGCCGGATCCACCGGGCGCTGCCGGGGCTGGTCGAGGCCCACGCGGACGCCATCACCGCCGGGATGCCGGCGTTCTGGCGGCGTGCCGGCGGCTACCGGCTCGACCGGCTGGTGGGCTTCGGCCCCGAGAAGCCGTTCGACCTGGCGAAGTTCGTGGTGGGAGCCGAGGGCACCCTGGTGGTCGCCACCCACGCCCTGGTCGACCTGGTGCCCAGGCCGGGACGCACGGTCTACGCCGTCGGCCACTTCGCCGACACGCCGAGCGCCATCTCCGCCACCACGGACGCCCTGGACTGCGACCCCCACCAGGTCGAGCTGATGGACCGCACCATCCTCGAACTCTCCCGCCGGAAGCTTGAGTTCGCCGGCCTCGGCGACATCCTGGTCGGAGACCCGGGAGCCCTGTTGTTCGTCTCCTTCACGGGCGACGAGGAGCCGGAGCTGATCGCCCGGCTCGACCGACTCGACGCGCTGTGGCGGCGGAACGGGCACGGCTACCACACGCTCCGCGCCGTCACCCCGGCCGAGCAGGGCGCGCTGTTGAAGGTCAGGAAGTCCAGCCTCGGCCTGCTCATGGCCGCCGGCCGGGGCACCCGCCGACCGCTGGCCTTCATCGAGGACACCGCCGTGGACCCGGCCGTCCTCGCCGAGTACACGACGCGGCTCAAGAAGATCCTCGACGACCACGGCCTTGAGGCGGGCTTCTACGGCCACTGCTCCGTGGGATGCCTGCACATCCGCCCGTTCGTCGACCTCACGGAGCCCGACGAGGTCAGCACCATGCGTGCCGTCGCCGAGGCGGTCAGGGACCTCGTCACCGAGTACGGCGGGGTCAACTCCAGCGAGCACGGCGACGGCCTGGCCCGCAGCGAGTTCAACCGGGAGATCTTCGGCGACGAACTCTACGAGGCCATGCGCGAGGTCAAGCGCCTCTTCGACCCCGCGAACATCATGAACCCCGGCAAGATCGTCGACGCCCCGTCGATGACCGACAACCTCCGCGACCGCGACGCCCTGCCGCCCGCCTCTCCGCTGAGGACCACCCTGGACTTCGAGGTCGTCGGCGGCATGCGTGGGGCCGCCGACCGCTGCATGAACATCGGCGCCTGCCGGAAGGCCAGCGCCGGGGTGATGTGCCCCTCCTACATCGCCACGAGGAACGAGGAGCACTCCACCCGGGGTCGGGCCAACGCCCTGGTGAAGGCGCTGTCGCAGCCCGACCCGCACGCCGCCCTCGGCGATCCGCGGCTGCACGAGATCCTCGACCTCTGCCTGATGTGCAAGGCCTGCAAGAGCGAGTGCCCGATGAGCGTCGACATGACCTCGCTCAAGGCCGAGGCGCTCGCCCACCACCACGAGTCCCACGGGGTCCCCGCGAGGTCCCGGCTGTTCGCCGCGATCCGCGCGCTCAACCGGCTCGGCTCGGCGACCGCGCCGCTCTCCAACCTCCCGGGGCGCGTCCCGCTCCTGCGCCGGCTCCTGGAGCGCGCCCTCGGCATCACCGCCGCCCGCCCGCTGCCCACGTTCCACCGGGTCAGCCTCCAGCGGTGGTTCCGCCGCCACCGTCCGCCCGCACCCCGGCAGGAGGCGCCGCTGGGCACCGTCACCTGGCTCGCCGACTCGTTCACCAGCTACACGGAACCGGGCATCGGCCGGGCCACCGTCGAACTGCTGGAGCGCGCCGGGTGGCGCGTCGAACTCGCCGCCGGCGGCTGCTGCGGGCGCTCCGGCATGTCCAAGGGACTGCTGGACGACGCCGCGAAGAAGGCGACGGCGCTGGTCACCTCGCTCGACCGTGGAGCGGACCCCGAATCACTGATCGTCGGCTGCGAGCCCTCCTGCGTGTTCATGGTGCGCGACGAGTACGCCACGCTGCTGCCCGACTCCGCGCCGGCACGCGCGGTGGCGAAGCGGGTCAGGCAGGTCGAGGAACTCCTCGTCGAGGCCGTCGACGCGGGCCTGCTCACCCTGCGCGCGGACTCCTGGCTCGCCGGGCGGCGCGTCGTCTACCACGGCCACTGCCACCAGAAGGCCGAGGTGGGCACCGCGGCCACCCTCGCCCTGATCCGCCGGATCCCGGGCGTCGAGGTCGTGGAGATCGACGCCGGCTGCTGCGGGATGGCCGGCTCCTTCGGCTTCGAGTCCGAGCACTACGAGACGTCCATGACCGTCGGCGGCGACCGGCTGTTCCCGGCGCTGGCGGCGGAACCGGAGGACACGGTCGTGGCCGCGACCGGCGTGTCGTGCCGCCAGCAGATCTTCCACGGCGCGGGCCGCACCGCCTGGCACCCGGTGGAACTGGTGCGGGAGGCGCTGGCCGACCGTGACCGGGGAGAACCGGGCGCCTAGCGACCCGCCGCCTCGGCGTCACCCCCCGCGAGCCAACGTCTGCCCCGAGGAGCGTCGATGTCCCCCGAAGCACTCTCCATCGTCGGCCTGGTTCTCGTCTTCCTCTTCGCGACCGTGCGATCGGTCAACATGGGAGCGGTCGCCTTCCTCGGCGCCTTCCTGCTCGGCACCTTCGTCTTCGGGAAGACCGAGGACGACCTCTTCGCCGGATTCCCCGGTGACCTCTTCGTCGTCCTGGTCGGCGTGACCCTGCTCTTCGCCATCGCCAGGTGCAACGGCACGGTCGACTGGCTCATTCAGGCCGGGGTGCGGGCCGTGCGGGGACGGATAGCCCTGATCCCCTGGGTGATGTTCCTCGTCACCAGCCTGCTGACGGCGGTGGGCGCCGTGGTGCCGGGCGCGGTGGCGATGATGGCACCGATCGGCCTGAACTTCGCCACCCGCCACGGGATCAACCCGATGCTCATGGGGCTGCTCGTCATCAACGGCGCCAGCGCCGGCGGCTTCTCGCCGATCAGCATCTACGGCAGCACCACCAACGGGGTCGTGGAGCGCAGCGGGCTGCCCGGCAGCCCCGTCACGTTGTGGGTCAGCTCCCTGCTCTTCAACACGCTGCTGAGCCTCGTGGTGTTCTTCCTGTTCGACGGGCGGCGGCTGCTGCGCCGGCGCGTCGACGCCGAACCCGCCCGACGGGCCGAGAAGGACCGGACGGACGGCGGCGGGAGCACCGTGACCGGGGCGGCGGGCGTGACGGACACGGACGTCACCACCCTGAACGCGCAGCGGATCGCGACGCTCGCCGGGCTCGTCGTGCTGGCGGTCGGCGCGCTCGCGCTGGAGTTCGACGTGGGGCTGCTGGCGTTGAGCATCGCCACCACCCTCCTCCTGCTGTGGCCCGAGACCACCAGGACGTGCGTCTCCGACGTCGCGTGGCCCACCGTGATGCTGGTCTGCGGCGTGGTCACCTACGTGGGGCTGATGGAGAGCGTGGGTACCATCGACCACCTCGGCGAGAGCGTCGCCGGCATCGGGACCCCGCTGCTGGCCGCCTTCCTCATCTGTCTCATCGGCGGCGGCGTCTCGGCGTTCGCGTCGACCACCGGAATCCTCGGCGCGCTCGTTCCGCTCGCGGTGCCCTTCCTGTACACCGGGCAGGTCGGCGCGGTCGGCCTGATCACCGCGTTGGCGATCTCGGCCTCGGTGGTCGACTCCTCCCCGTTCTCCACCAGCGGAGCGCTCGTCGTGGCCAGCACCCCGGCGGAGGCCAGGGACGCGACGTTCAGGGGGCTGATGGTCTGGGGCATGAGCATGATCGCGATCGCACCCCTGGTGTCGTGCGCCGTCTTCGTGCTGCCAGGCTGGCTCTGACGGAAAGCGAGGACCGATGCGGCACCGACTGCCCTACACGATCAACCTGTCGATGCTCCTCACCGAACTGCCCCTGGTCGAGCGCCCCGCCGCCGCGAGGCGACTGGGGTTCGACGCGGTCGAGTTCTGGTGGCCCTTCGCGACGGCCGTGCCGGCCGACGCGGAGGTCGAGGCGTTCGTGCGGTCCGTGCGCGACGCCGGGGTCCGCCTCACGGGTCTGAACTTCTTCGCCGGGGACCTGCCCGGCGGCGACCGCGGCCTGGTCTCCTGGCCCGCCCGCGCCGCCGAGTTCCGCGACGGCGTCGACGTCGCCGTGGCGATCGGCGAGCGGCTCGGCTGCCGGGCCTTCAACGCGCTGTACGGGAACCGGGCCGACGGCGTCGCGCCGGCGGCCCAGGACGAGACGGCGGTGGCGAACCTGACGCTGGCGGCCGAGGCCGTGGCGCGCGTCGGCGGCGTGGCCCTGCTCGAACCGCTCAGCGGCGCCCCCGCCTACCCGCTGCGCACCGCGGCGGACGCGGTCGCCGTGATCGACCGGGTGGCGGCCGCCGCCGGCGGTCCCCACCCGCTGCTGCTGGCCGACCTCTACCACCTCGCCGTCAACGGCGAGGACCCGGCCGGGATGATCGCCGCGCACGCCGACCGCGTCGGCCACGTGCAGATCGCGGACGCGCCGGGGCGGGGCGCGCCGGGCACCGGACGCCTCGACCTCGACGGGGCGCTGGTGGCCCTGGAGAACGCGGGTTACACCGGCCGGGTGGGCCTGGAGTACCAGCCGGCGGGACCGAGCGCGGACAGCCTCGACTGGCTGCCGCGCGAACGGCGCGCCGCCGACCACGTGGGGTGACACCCGTCGCGCACTCGAAGGACGCGTACCCGCCCATGCCCGGCATTCGGGACGTCCTCGGGGGAGAATGGCGGACCGACGGCGAGGGGCCGGCGGAGAGTGCGGTCCGCGGGCGCTCGTCCGCGAACCACTGTGGAGGCGGACGTGACGGTGAGCCGGGTCGGTCTGGTCGTGCACGGCGGGCGCCCGGCGGCGCGGGACGCGGCGCGGGCCGTGCACGCGTGGTGCGCCGAACACGCCCTGCCCTGCGCGGACATCGACGTGTGGGAGGACGGCGGGCGGCGCAGCGCCCGAGAGGAGGTCGCGTCCGCCGGTGATCCCGACCTCATCGTCACTCTCGGAGGCGATGGCACCTTCCTCCGCGGCGCCCGGCTGGCCGCCGAGCACGACGCGCTGCTCCTGGGCGTCGACCTCGGCCGTCTCGGGTTCCTGACCGAGGTCTCGGCGGACGAGGTGCTCTCGGCGCTGGACGCGGTCCTGGCCGGCCGGCTCGCCGTCGACCACCGCATGCTGCTCACGCTGCGTGCCTCGCGTCGGCTCGAAGTGCCGCCGGACGTCGAGGCGTTGATGAGGTACGGGCGAGGGCCCCTGCTGCCGCCGCCCCGGGTGCGGACGGACTGCGAGACCGACGACGAGTGGGGCATCGCGCTGAACGTCTTCGCGCTCAACGACGTCGTCCTGGAGAAGCTCTCGCGGGACCGGCAGGTGTCCGTCGGGGTCTACCTCGCCGGAAGGCTGCTGGCCTCCTACTCGGCCGACGCCCTGCTGGTGGCCACGCCGACCGGCTCGACCGCCTACAGCTTCGCCGCCGGCGGGCCCGTGGTGTCGCCCCGCGCCGAGGCCCTCGTCTTCACCCCGATCGCGCCGCACATGGCGTTCGACCGCTCCGTCGTCACCGCACCCGACGAGCCCATCGGCCTCCGGGTGCTCGAACGGTCGGGCCAGGCGGCCGTCAGCGTCGACGGCCAACTGCGCGGCGTGCTCGACCCCGGCGACTGGATCGGCGTCTACGCGGCCCGGCGCCGACTGCGCGCCGTCCGCCTGAAGCCGATGGACTTCTACGGCCGGCTGCGCGCGCGGATGAACCTCACCGACGCGCCGGCCGCGGTCGCCGACGGCACCCCCGCCCCGCTCTGGTCGGTGACGACCCCGCCGCCGGGCGACCTCGCCCACCTCACGCTGCTCACCGAGCCGTCCGAGCCCCCGGGCCCGGACCACGCCGGCTGACGGCCCACCGCCCGACCGGTCCCCGGCGTGAGGGTGAATGTCGTTCCGGGCAGTGTCACGGCCTGCCTCCGGGCCCGGCCGTCGGCCTAGCCTGCGGTCATGACGACGAGCCTGACGCTGAACAACGGCGTCGACGTCCCCGCCCTCGGATTCGGGGTCTTCCAGACCCCGCCGGAGCAGACGGTCGAGGCGGTCGAGACCGCGCTGCGGATCGGGTACCGGCACATCGACACGGCCGCGGCCTACTTCAACGAACGCGAGGTCGGCGAGGGCATCCGCCGCTCCGGCCTCCGGCGCAACGACCTGTTCCTCGAGACCAAGGTCTGGATCAACGACTACGGCTACGAGGAGACCCCGCACGCGTTCCAGAAGGCCGTCGGGAAGCTCGGCGTCGACCACCTCGACCTGCTGATCCTGCACCAGCCCCTGCCGAGCGCGTTCGAGCGCACCATCGCCGCCTACCGTGCCCTGGAGCGGCTGCTGGCCGACGGCAGGGTCCGCGCCATCGGCGTCAGCAACTTCATGCCGGAGCACCTGGACCGCCTACTGGCCTCCGTCTCGGTGGTGCCGGCGGTGAACCAGATCGAGGTCCACCCCTACTTCCGCCAGTCCGAGCTGCTCGCGGTCGACGCCCGGCACGGCATCCTCTCCCAGGCGTGGTCCCCGATCGGCGGCATCACGTTCTACTTCGGCAGCGACGGCACCAGCACGCTGGACGACCCGGTCATCGCGCGCGTCGCGCGCGCCCACGGCAGGACCCCCGCGCAGGTCATGCTGCGCTGGCACCTGCAACAGGGCCGCTCCGCGATCCCCAAGTCGACCAGGCCCGAGCGCATCGCCGAGAACTTCCACGTCTTCGACTTCGAACTCACCGACGCCGAGCTGAGCGCGATCGACGGACTCGACCAGGGCGTGCGACGCGGCCCTGACCCGGACTCCATCACCCTCGCCAACTACGGTCGTGAGATCCCCGAGGCATGACGGTGGGGCACCGGATCCCGGGCGTGTCCGCTGTGCCGGGGGGCGCTCAGCCCTCCTCGGAGGTGGTGACCTCGTCGTCGCCGCCGATGCCCTCGCCGGCGTGCGGCTCCACGACCCCGAAGAAGATCAGCGCGAGCAGCACGACGCCGATGACGAGCCGGTACCAGACGAACGGCATGTAGCTGCGGGTGCTGACCCACTTCATGAACCAGGCGATGATGGCGTAGCCGACGACGAACGCGACGACCGTGGCCAGGATCGTCGGACCCCAGGAGACGTGGGAGCCCTCCTCGCCGATCGAGGTGAGCTCGTAGCCGCCGGAGGCGAGCACGGCGGGGATGGCCAGCAGGAAGGCGTACCGGGCGGCGGCCTCCCGCTTGTAGCCCAGGAAGAGGCCGCCGGTGATCGTCGCGCCCGACCTGGAGACGCCCGGCACCAGCGCCATCGCCTGGCAGAGGCCGAACAGCAGGCCGTCCCTGACACTCAGCTGGTCGAGCGACTTGCGCTCGCGGACCGCCCGGTGCCGGCCCCCCGACGCGTCGCGGGCCGCCATCCGGTCGGCGACGCCCAGGATCACGCCCAGCACGATCAGGTTCATGGCGATGAGACGCAGGTCGCGGAACGGCCCGTCGATGGCGTCCTGCAGGGTGAGGCCGAGCACGCCGATCGGGATGGTGCCGATGATCACCAGCCAGCCCATCCGCGCGTCGGGGTTCGAGCGCGCCTCCTTGTTCGTCAGCGACCGGAACCAGGCGGACACGATCCGCACGATGTCCTTGCGGAAGTAGATGAGCACCGCCAGCTCGGTGCCGATCTGCGTCACGGCGGTGAACGCGGCGCCCGGGTCCTCCCAGTCGAAGGCCACGGCGGTGAGCCGCAGATGGGCGCTGGAGGAGATCGGCAGGAACTCCGTCAGCCCCTGGACAAGCCCGAGAATGATCGATTCGAACCAAGACATGGACTCTGCGGCATCCCGGGCGTGTGAAAAAGCGGGCGACGGCAAGGATGGGCGTGGGCGCCGGACGACCCCACACCCCGTTCCCACGGCACTCTAAGCCAGAGCGCGACGCGAGCCGTAACGCGGGCCGCGAAAACCGTTCGACGGCCGGACCCCGGCGGCGCGATCATGGGCACATGTTCCGGCACGCCTTCGCTCTCGCGCCGTCCGCCCTGGCGGACGCGCCGAAGGCTGCCGTCGTCCTCCTCGCACCCCCCACCCCGGTCGCCCACCTGGACGGCGCCCGAAGCTGACCCTTCCCGGACACACCGCGGACCCCGCAGGGGGAGGGTCGGCCGGTCAGCGACGGGGTCCGCGCCCAGGCCCCGGGCCGTCAGCCCGCGCCGGGAGACCAGCCAGCAGCGAGGAAGCATCCCGCCATGCCCAAGCAGGCGTACACGCGCACCAAACCCCACCTGAACATCGGCACCATGGGCCACGTCGACCACGGCAAGACGACCCTGACCGCCGCCATCACCAAGGTGCTCAGCGACCGTGGCACCGGCTCCTTCGTCCCCTTCGACCGGATCGACAGGGCCCCGGAGGAGGCGGCGCGCGGCATCACCATCACCATCTCGCACGTCGAGTACGAGACCGGGACCAGGCACTACGCGCACGTCGACATGCCGGGCCACGCCGACTACGTCAAGAACATGATCACCGGCGCGGCCCAGCTGGACGGCGCGATCCTGGTCGTCTCGGCGCTCGACGGGGTGATGCCGCAGACCGCCGAGCACGTGTTGCTGGCCCGTCAGGTCGGCGTCGAGCACATCGTGGTGGCGCTCAACAAGGCCGACGCGGGGGACGACGAGCTGACCGACCTGGTCGAGCTCGAGGTCCGCGAGCTGCTCACCGCGCACGGCTACCCCGGTGAGCTGCTGCCCGTGGTCCGGGTCTCCGGGCTCGGCGCGCTCAACGGCGAGCCGCGCTGGACCGCCGCCATCGAGGCCCTGCTCGACGCCGTGGACACCTACGTCCCGGTGCCGGAGCGCTACCTCGACGCGCCGTTCCTGCTGCCGGTGGAGAACGTGCTCACCATCACCGGGCGCGGCACGGTCGTCACCGGCGCCGTCGAGCGCGGCACGGTGCGGCTCGGCGACCGGGTGGCGGTGCTCGGCGCGGACGTCGAGACCGTGGTCACCGGGCTCGAGACCTTCGGCAAGCCGATGGCCGAGGCCCAGGCCGGGGACAACGTGGCCCTGCTGCTGCGCGGAGTGGCGAGGGACGCGGTGCGCCGGGGGCACGTGGTGGCCCGACCGGGCAGCGTCGTGCCACGCTCCGGCTTCACGGCCGAGGTGTACCTGCTGTCGGCCGCCGAGGGCGGCCGGCGCACGGCGATCGCCACCGGCTACCGGCCGCAGTTCTACATCAGGACCGCGGACGTGGTCGGCGACATCACGCTGCCCGGCGGCGTGGCGCTGCCGGGCGAGACCGTCACCATGGCGGTCGAGCTCGGCCAGCCGGTGCCACTGGAGGCGGGCCTCGGCTTCGCCGTCCGCGAGGGCGGCCGCACCGTCGGCGCCGGCACCGTCACGGCGGTCGACGGCGCCTGACCGCGGCCGGCCCGCCGGTCCGGGAGCGCGACTCCCGGACCGGCGGGCCACAATGGGACCGTGCACGAGCCCATCCCGGACGCGCAGGACGAGCCGACACCCGTGGTCAGGGCCGTCGACCTGGGCACCGCCCGGCTGCTTCCCGACCTCGACCGGCCGCGCGCCTGGCTGCTCACCGTGGACGGCGCGCCCCAGTCCCACCTGGACCTGGACGACCCGGGCCACCTGGAGTTCGAGTACGCCAGGCGGCTCGCCCACGTGCTGGACGTGGCCGCCCCGCCCGGCGCCCCGCTCGACGTGCTGCACCTGGGCGGTGGGGCGTTCACCCTGCCCCGCTACGCGGCCTGGCGCCGGCCAGGCTCGCGCCAGCGGGTGGCCGAGGTGGACGGAGGGCTCGTCGAGCTGGTCACCGAGCGGTTGCCGCTGCCGGCGGGGTCGGGGATCGAGGTGGCGGTCGAGGACGCGGGCGCGCTGCTGGCCGCGGCGCCGACCGATTCGGCGGATGTCGTCCTGGCCGACGTCTTCCGCGGCTCCCGGATCCCCGCCCATCTCACCGGCGTCGGGCACGTCGCCGAGGCGGCCCGGGTGCTGCGACCCGGCGGCAGCTACGCCGCCAATCTCGCCGACTCCGCCCCGCTCGACTTCACCCGCGCCCAACTGGCCACGCTCCGCGTCCACTTCGCCGAGCTGTGCCTGATCGCCGAGCCCGCGGTGCTGCGCGGCCGACGCTTCGGCAACGTGGTGCTGGTCGCCTCCGACGCCCCGCTCCCGGTGGCCGAACTGACCCGAGGGGCCGCCGCCGACCCGTTTCCCGCCCGGGTGGTGCACGGCGCGGAGCTGACCCGGCTGATCGGCGACGCCGAACCGGTGCGGGCGGCCGCCGGCCTGCCCTCGCCCCGCCCGCCGTCCGGCGCCTTCGACCTGGCCTGAGCGGCCGGCCGGTACGGGCGGGCGACCCGTTCCCAGCTTCATTACTCACTGGTAACCTCATGGTATGACTGACGCCACGCCCGCCGCCGAGCCGTCCGTCGGCGAACTGCTCGCGGCCACGGTGCCCATGGTCCGGACGCTCAACCTCCAGTACGAGGAGGTCACGCCGGAGCGCGCCGTGCTCCGCCTCCCGGACCAGCCGGAGTTCGCCAACCACCTCGGCGGCCCGCACGCCGGCGCCATGTTCACGCTGGCCGAGTCCGCGAGCGGCGCCATCGTCCTGGCCGCCTTCGGCGACCAGCTGTCCCGCGCCGTGCCGCTGCCGGTCCGCGCCGACATCGCCTTCAGGAAGGTCGCCAGGGGGTCGGTGACCGCCGTCGCCACCCTGGGCCGCCCCGCCGCCGACGTCGTGGCCGAACTCGACGCCGGCCGGCGGCCCGAGTTCCCCATCACCATCGACATCACCCGCGAGGACGGCGCCGTCACCGGCGAGATGACGGTCGTCTGGACCCTCCGCCCCAACGACCCGCCGAGTTAGGGCCGCGCCTCTCGGGTGGGCTCCGTCCGGGACAGTCCGGGACGTCGCGCGGCCCTACCGCTCGGCGCCCCGCGCCGGTCAGGCTTACGGCGTGCCCCACTCGGGGCGCTCACCAGGGAGGAGAACCCATGCGTATCCGACGCGTCCTCGCCGGGGCCGCGGTCGTCGCCGCGCTCGCCGCCGGTCTCGCCGTCACGCCCGCACAGGCGGCCTCCAGCACGCAGGGCGACGTCTACTGCTGCTGACGGCCGCGCGACACCGAGCCCCCGCCGTGTATCGCGACGGGGGCTCACCCGTCGCCCGGAGCGCGACGCTCAGCCGGTCGCCAGCAGCAGCGTGCCCGTCATCGCGAGGCAGGCGCCCGCGGCCTGGACGGCGCGTAGCCGCTCGCGCAGCATGCCGCGGGCGGCGAGCGCCGTCACCACCGGGTAGAGCGAGGCCAGCATGGCGGCCACGGTCACCGGGCCGATCCGGGTGGCCAGCGCGTAGGTGGCGTTGGCCGCCACGTCGGCGAGCCCCACGAAGAGCAACGAGGGCAGGGCGGACCGCACCGCGCCCACCCCCTCCACGGGCAGCACCGGCGAGCCGCGCCGCGCGGCCACCCACAGCGCGACGCCGCCGGCCAGCACGTTGCACAGCCGCTGCGTGAACAGGGCGAGGAACAGGCCGGTCACCGTCGTAGACGCCGCGGAGATCAGTGCCAGCACCGCGCCGAAGCCGAGCGCCGACACCAGCGTCAGGCCCAGCGTCTCGCGCTGCACCGCGGCGCCGCGCAGTTGCGGACCGCCGGCCAGCACCACGCCGGCGAAGGCGACCAGCAGCCCGGTGTACTGCGCGCCGCCCGGCCGTTCCCCCTGGAGCAGCGCCACCGCGAACGGCACCACCACCGCCGTGGAGACCAGCGGCGACACCACGCCCATCGGCCCGCGCGCCAGTGCCCGGTAGAAGCACAGCAGCACCAGCGGGCCGATCAGTCCGGCCGCGACCGCGAACCACAGCCGCCAGCCGAACTCCGTCCACGCCGAGGTGGCGACCACGACGGCGCCGAGCACCACGACGGCCAGCGCCTGCGAGACCACCGTGGCGGTGAGCGCCGGGATGCGTCGCGCCAGCAGCCCGCCGCCGAAGTCGGCCAGCCCCCAGAGCAGGCTGGTGGCCAGGGCCAGGGCTACCATCGGATACCTCGCAGTGCAGTCTGATGAACATGGAGTCCGGTGCACGGTAGCTCAAAATATTGCACTGCGCCATTCAGTATATTGATCGAGAGGCCCGCGCCCGTGACCAACCTCGACCAGCTCTCCCAGTCGCTCGCCCGCAACCTGCGGCGGCTGCGCACCGAACGCGGCCTCACGCTGGACGCCCTCGCGGCCCGTGCCGGCGTCAGCCGGGGCATGCTCATCCAGATCGAACAGGCGCGGACCAACCCCAGCGTCGGCACCGTGGTGAAGGTCGGCGACGCGCTCGGTGTCAGCATCACCACGCTGCTCGACTTCGACCAGGCACCGAAGGTCCGGCTCGTCCCCGCCGAGCAGGCCGTCCGCCTGTGGTCCACGGCGGCCGGCAGCCACAGCACCCTGCTCGCCGGCACCGAGGCCCCCGGGCCGCTCGAGCTCTGGGAGTGGCGTCTCATGCCGGGGGAGAGCAGCGCCTCCGACCCCCACCCGATCGGCACCTCCGAGCTGCTGCACGTCACCTCCGGCGTGCTGACCCTGCGTCTGGACGGCGTCGACCACGAGGTGCCCGCCGGCGCCTCCGCCTCCTTCGAGTCCCACGTCGCGCACGCCTACCGCAACGACGGCACCGAACCGGTCGAGATGACCATGGCCGTCTCGGTCCCCGGCTACTCCCACTGACCCGCGCCGGGCGTGCGGTAGCGTGCCGACATGCGCCCCCCCATCGGAGACTTCGCCGACGTCCGCCCCGCCCCCGACTGCCTGGACCTGCTCGTCGAGCCGGTGGCCGCCGCCGTCCGGGACTGGCGGGGTCCGGTGCCGGCCGACGAGGTGCTCTACGTGGACACCGACCCGGAGAAGGCCGACACCGCCGTCTTCGTCGAGACCTACGGCCGGGACCTGCTCGACGCGTCCGCCAACTGCGTCGTCGTCGCCGGCAAGCGCGCCGGCGAGACCAGTCTCGCCGCCTGCCTTGTCCCCGCCACCACCCGGGTCGACGTCAACGGCGTGGTCCGCCGCCAACTCGCGGCCCGCAAGGCGTCCTTCGCGGCGCACGACACCGCCGTCGGCGCCACCGGCATGGAGTACGGCGGCATCACCCCGGTCGGGCTGCCCGCCGACTGGCCCCTGCTGCTCGACGCCGCCGTGACCGCGCTGCCGCACGTCCTCGTCGGCAGCGGCCGGCGCCGCGGCAAGCTGATCCTGCCGGGCAAGGCGCTCCTCCAACTCCCCGGCGCCGTCGTGCTGGAGGGCCTCGGCCGCTGACCGCCGCCGCGCCCTGCTCGACGGGCCCTCGTCCGGCATAGAGTTGCCCCGTCGAGAACTGGCGCGAGGCATCGGAGTCGGCCCCGGATGACGTATCAGATCCCGCCCGAGACAGTGGACTTCATCGACCGGGACGAGGAACGGGCGCGCGCCCTGCGGGCCGTGGCCGAGTGGGAGGAACCCACCAGGCCGCTGTGGATCGCGTTGAGCGGCCTCGGCGGTGTCGGAAAGACCGAGCTCGGTCTCCACCTCGCTCGCCGGCTCCGCGACCGGTTCGCCGACGGCGTCCTCTACCTCGACCTCGACGAACTGCGCCGGGACGGCGCGGTGGACGTCCTCGACGCCCTGGGCGACCTGCTCGGCCCGCTCAGCGACGGGTCCGACTGGCTGAATCTCTCGCTCAGCGCCCGCCGCCGGCAGTACTGGCGGCTGACCGAGCGGAAACGGCTGCTGGTCTTCGTCGACAACGCCCGCTACGGCAGCGAGGTACAGCCACTGCTGCCCGCCTCGGGCAGCAGTACCCTGATCGTCGCCAGTCAGGGCCCGCTGTACGACCTGCCGGACGGCGGCGGCGTCGAACTCCGGCTCGGCCCGCTCGACGACGCCCACGCCCTCCGGCTGCTGCGCAGCGTGGTGGACGATCCGCGGCTCGACGCCGAACCCGAGGAGGTCGCCCGACTGCTGCGGCTCTGCTCCGGGTTGCCGGTCGCCCTGCACGTCGCCGCCCGGCTGGTTCGCAAGCACCGCCGACGTCCGCTGGCGCGGCTGCTCACCACGTTCACCGCCGAGTTGGAGGAGCGAGGGCTGCCCATGGTCGACCAGGTGTGGGACGCCGCATACCGCGACCTCGGCCCCGAAGCCGCCCTGCTCTACCGCCTGTTGGGCGCCGCGCCCGACGCGCCCCTGTCCCCGGCGGCCGCGGCGGCCCTGCTCGGCCGGGGCACCGAGGCCGCCGAGGAGGCCATCGAGGAGCTGGAGATCGCCGGGCTGCTCGAACCACGCGGCGACCACAAGCGCGTGCCCGGGCCCCTGCGCGCGCACGCCAGGCGGCGCGCCCGGCACGACGCCGACGAGGACCAACTCGCCCAGGCCCGCCGGCGGATCGTCCGCTGGTACCTGCGCCAGGCGCAACGCGCGGACCTGCTCGCGGCCGGCAGCCGACTGACCCTGGGCGAACCGGTCCCCGCACTGCCGGACGCTCCCGACGTCGACTTCGGGCCCGGGGACACCGCCAGAACGCGTGCCCTGCGCTGGCTGGAGGAGGAGCGGCACGCGCTGTACGCCGGCGTCCGCCTCGCCCACGAGCACGGACTCGACGCCGAGGCATGGGCGTTGTGCGAGCCGCTGTGGACCCACTTCCTCGACCACAAGCGCTACGCGGACACCGTCGACGCCTTCCGCACCGGAGTCGTCGCGGCCCAGCGCGCCGGCCACGTGCCGGCGCTGATCCGGATGCGGTGCCAGCTGGCCAGAGCGCTGTGGGAGCGTGGCGACGTGTCGGAGGCGGGCGAGGAGATGACGCGCGCCGGGACGGCGACCGCCGCCCTGGGCGACAGCGCCCCCGAGCGTAAGCTCGCCGCCTCCGTCCGCGAGTTCACCGGATCACTCCGCTCCGTCGGCGGCGACTGGGCCGGCGCGGCCGAGGAGTTCGAGGCGGCACGACAGGCCCACCTGGCGATCGGCAACCGCTACGGCGCGGCGCTCCAGACCTACCGGCTCGGCGAGGCCCTGGCCCAGCTCGGCGAACTCGACCGCGCCGCCGAGCTGTTGGCCGCCGCCCACGAGGCGATGGCGGGAGAGCTCGGGCGCCCGCGGATGGCCGCCCGCACCGGCTTCGCACTCGCCGGCGTGCTGCGTCGGCGCGGCCGGCTCGACGCGGCGCGCGCGCTGTACGAGGAGTCGCTGGCCGCTGCCAGGGCACGCGGCTCCAGCTATGACGAGGCACGTGTCCTGGACGCGCTCGGCGAGCTGGCCGAGGAGGCGGGCGAGGAGGCGGCGGCCGCCGAACACCGCGAGCTGGCCCACGCCATCCGCCGACGCAACGGCGTCGACGGCTGAGCGCCGCGGGCGGAGCCGGCCGCGCGAGAGCGCTCAGGAACCGGCCGACGGTCGGTCGACGAGGCCGTCGAGGACCGGCGGCCGGTAGCTCGGGCCCTTCAGCACCTTGCCGTCGGCCCGGCGGAGAACCCGGCCGTCCGCGTCGAGCTTGCTCATGTTGGACCGGTGGACCTCGACGAAGACGGCCGGCAGGTCGATGCCCAGCGCGTCCGCGGCGCCGTAGGTGACGTAGAGGACGTCTGCCAGTTCCTTGGCCACCGCCCGGTACGCGGCGAGCGGGTCGTCGCCGGTTCGCAGGGCCTCCGCGAGCTCGGTGAGGGCCTCGGCGGCCTCGCGCGCCTCCTCGGTCAGCAACGTCCGGCGATGCTCCGCCAGTTCGGGGTGTTCGGCCCGAGCCCCACCATCGAACACCTCGCGGAACTCGGCGACTCGTCGCATCGGCTCATGGTCCATGCCCTGAGCCTAGGCCCGGTCCGCGCGGTTCCTCAGGGCCCGGCCCACACCGTCCGTGCCAGCTCCGCCGGCGTCGCGGGGGCGAGCCGTACCCGGGTCGCGCGGTCCGCTGTCACACAGGTGAACTCCGTGGGCGGGGCCGGTCGCCAGGTGTGCAGGGCGCAGAGCACCGCGGCGGGGTCCGGGAGGTACGCCGTGCCGTCCTGGCGGCTCTGCTCGATCCTGGCCGCCAACGGCGGACCCGATCGGAAGGCCAGCAGGCAGAGTTCAGGGGAGAGGACGATCCCGGCCGTCCGGCAGGACGGATGGTCCGCGAGGGTGTCGAGGAGCCAGCGCTCGGCGCTGCGGCCCTCGGCGTGCGGCGCGGGCTCGCCCGGCGACCGGCGGTAGAGCAGCCCCGCCGTCTCCTCGTGTCGCCGGCCCGCCAAGCCGGACTCGGCGGCGAGGAAGTGGCCGTCAGGTCCGACCCGGTCGGGAAAGCGCTCGACCCGCACCTCGGTCCCGCTGATCCGGGTCCGGACGGCGAAGGCACCTGGCCCCCCGGCAGGCCGCGCGGGAACGGGCAGGAGTCGGGGGACGGCGGGCCACGCGGGCGGATCGAGCCCGAGCAGCGGGTAGACGCTCGCCCGGAGCCGCGCCAGCGCTTCGTGGTGGTGGGCGAACGCCAGTCCGGTGCGGGCGCGGGCCGCCCCGGGACGATGGCCCGCGAGGGCCGCGCCGACGCTGTCCGGGCCCGCGAACCGCAGGCTGCCGGCGAGCAGTTCGGCCGTCGGGCTGCCGGGTATCAGCTCCTGGCCGCCGTCGTAGGCGGCGATGACGGGCCGGTCGAGCGCGGCCGCGTAGAGCGCCGTGGACCCGTGGTCGGTGATCACGACGTCGGCGGCGACCAGCACCGAGGCCCACTCCTCGTGTGGCTCGGCCAGCACCAGCCCCGCGTCGAGCGCCGGACGCAGCGGCTCGGCGAACTGGAGCGCGCCCCGCTCACTGTGCTCGTTGGGGTGCGCGACCAGGGCCAGCTGGTAGGCGTCGTACGGCAGGGTGGCCAGCAGCTCGGCGGGCAACGAGGGCCGGCGTCGGAGCAGGGACTCGGGACCCCAGGTCGACGTGATGACGACGAGCCGGCGCCCACCGGTGCCGAGAGCGGCCCGGAACCGGGGACGCAGGACGGCGGACTCCAGTATCCGCTCCAGCGTCGGGTCGCCGGTGACCGTCGTCACGGTCGCCGCCGCCCGGCTCTCGACCGCCAGCCGGTCGACCTGACTGGGGTGGGCCAGCGCGTGCAGCGCGGCGATCGGCCGGCCGCGGGACGTCAGGTACGTCCGGTCGAGCCCGGAGGGCGCGCCGCCGGAGCCCTCGCCCGGGAAGGCCTTGCCGTAGCCGGCACCGTGGGGGAGCAGGACCAGGGGGCCGTGGAGCTCGCTCAGTTCGCCCTTCGGGCTGGCCGCGACGACCAGGTCGAACGCCCGCCCGCGGGCCTCGTCCCACGGGATGGTGCGCCCCCCGGCGCGTCCGACGGCGGCCAGTGCCCCGATGCCGAACTCGGAGCCGGGGACCAGGGTGAAGTACCGCTCGACCCGGTCGTCACCCTCGAAGACCGGGAGCACGTCGAGCAGTCGGTGCAGTGCCACCGCGGATCGCGCGGCGAACAGCACCGACCTCCGCGTCGCCTGTCGCCTGTCGCCCGTCGCCCGTCGCCCGTCGCCCGTCGCCCAAGTATCCATACTAATCTTCAGAGTTGGGGTTCGTGCGCCGTTTTCGCAGTTCAGCGAGGTGATCTGGGCGTCGTCCGGCGGCATGGGCCGATCGTACCGGGGAAGGAAGAGGGGCCATGAGCGAGTGGGGAATCGCGCTGATCGCCGCCGCGGCGGCCGTCGCCGGCAGTCTCGTCACCGGCTGGTTCGCCCGCAGCGCGGGCGAACGGCAGGCGGCGGCGATGGTCGCCACGGTCCGGATGTCGATCGCCGAGCAGCGGTCCGTCCGGATGCTCGAACAGCGACGCGTCACCTATCTGCGGTTCCTGGAAGCCGCCGAGGGCCGGGCCACCGACCGGGCGGCACTGCGCCGGGCGTTCGACGCGGTGACGCTCGAAGGACCGACCGAGGTCGCCGAGTCCGCGCGGACGCTGGTCGACCGGCTGCGCGGCGAGCGCTCGCTCGACGAGATCGCCCAGGCCCGCGCCGCGTTCGTGGCGGCCGCGGGAAAGGCGCTGCGGCCGCTCGACGATGAGGCGTAGACCACCCCTGGACGGCTGGTCAGGGGTGCGAATTGGCCTTATCCTGAGGGACGATTCCGCCCGGGGGCGGATGGACAACTCCATGCGGGCACAACCGAGGGAAGCCGGTGGAATTCCGGCACTGACCTGCAACCGTGAACGGCGCGAAGCGTCGTGAGTCGGATCGCTCGGCGTGCCCGCGGACAGCTTCTCACTGTCACGGTCTGCAGAGTGGAAGCCTGATGCGCCGCCACAGCCGATCGGTTCGCCGCGCGTCGGTTCCGTGAGGGAGGCCTTGGCGGTCTCTCATCGAAAGGGACACGATGCCCCGCGCCGGAGTCCGCGCAGCCGTCCTGGCGGCGCTGCTCGCCATGCTGACGGCGTTCCTGCCCGCCGGCGCCCACGCCGCGGGGCCCACCCTCGCCGGCACCGCCGGATTCTGCCCCGACGCGAGCGGCGTGACCGTGGTCGTCGACTTCCGTGAGCTCGGCGGCGGCCGGGTGGTGCGATGCGCCCCCGGCGGCCAGTCCGACGGTCTCGCGGCGCTGCGCAACGCCGGGTTCGAGGTGAGCGGCACCAGCCGCTGGGGCGACGCCTTCGTCTGCCGGATCAACGACCGTCCCGGCACGGACCGGGAGCCCTGCGTGGACACCCCGCCGGCCGACGCCTACTGGTCCTACTGGCACGCGGAGAACGGCGGTGAGTGGACCTACAGCCAGCTCGGCGCCAGCTACCGCACCCCACCGGAGGGCAGCTTCGAGGGCTGGTCCTTCTCGCTCGACCGGGAGAGCGGCGACTCCCCGGCACCCGGCGTCGCGCCCCTGCGCCCGGCAGGGGAGGACGAGACGGGCGGCGGCTCGTCGGGCGGCGGCGGGTCGGGCGGCGGTTCCTCGACCGGAGGCGACTCCGGCGGCACCGGCGGCGGTTCGGCGAGCGCGGGCACCGGCGGCTCCGGCGGCCAGGACGGCGGCGGCGCCACCACCGGCGGCACCGGTGGACAGGCCGAGACGGACCCGGGCGACGACGCCACCCCGCCTACGGAGGACGCGGACGACCAGCGGCCGGACGGGGAAGAAGCGGAGGACGAGGAGCGGCGGGACGCCGAGGCGGACGCCGCCGAGGACGACGAGCGCACCGAGGCGACACCCGGCCCCGCCCCCAGCGAGGCCGCCGACTGGAGCGGCCAGGACGAGGAGTTCGAGGAGGACCGCGCCGCCCCGGAGTCCTCCGGCCCCTCCGTCTCGACCATCGCCACCCTCGGTCTGCTGGCCGCCCTGGTGGCCGCCGGCGGCCTGGCCGCCTGGCGCAGACGCCGCGCCGCCCGAACGGCCGGCGAGCAGTGAGCGCGGGCCTCCTGGACCGCGCCGCCACCACACTGCCCCGCGCCCTGCACCCGGGCGCCTGGTGGCTGTGGGCCCTCGGCCTCGCGATAGCCGCCAGCCGCACCACCAACCCGCTGCTGCTCGCCCTGGTGCTGGCCGTCGCCGGCTACGTGGTGGTGCGGCGCCGCACCGACGCCCCCTGGGCGCTGTCCTTCCGGATGTACCTGCTCTTCGGCGCCTTCATCGTCGTCATGCGCGTGCTGTTCCGGATCGTGTTCGGCGGCGGTCAGGGCGGGACGGTCCTCTTCACCCTGCCCGAGATACCGCTGCCCGAGGCCGCCGCCGGCATCCGGCTGCTCGGCCCGGTCAGCGCCGAGGAGGTGCTCGGCGGGGCCTACGACGGGCTGCAACTGGCCACCATGGTCGTGTGCGTCGGCGCCGCCAACGCCCTGGCCAACCCCAAGCGACTGCTGAAGTCGCTGCCCGGCGCGCTGCACGAGGTGGGGACCTCCGTGGTGGTCGCCCTCTCCGTCGCGCCGCAACTCGTCGAGAGCGTCCAGCGGGTGCGCCGCGCCCGGCGGCTGCGCGGCGCGGGAGAGCGCGGCACGGCGGCACTGCGCGGCATCGTCGTCCCGGTGCTCGAGGACGCGCTCAGCCGCTCGCTCGCCCTCGCCGCCGCCATGGCCTCCCGCGGCTACGGCCGTACCGGCGACACGCCGCCGCGCGTCAGGCTGGTCGTCGGCACCCTGGTCATCGCCGGGCTGCTGGGCATCAGCGCCGGTCTCTACGGGCTGCTGGACAGCGCGGCCCCGCGCTACCTGGGCCTGCCGCTGCTGCTGGCCGGGGCCGGCGTCGCGGTGTTCGGCTTCCTGCTCGGCGGCCGCCGCGTGCGGCGCAGCAACTACCGGCCCGACCGCTGGCGGGCCGGTGAACTGCTCACCGCCGCCGCCGGGGTGACCACGGCCGCGCTGATGTTCCTGTCCTCCCGGGTGGACCCGGCCAACCTCTACCCCTCGCTCAGCCCGCTCGGCTGGCCCGAGGTCTCGCCGCTGCCGGTCGTCGCCGTGCTCGTCGGCCTGCTGCCCGCCGTCCTGGCCCCGCCACCACCGACCAACCAGCCCGCGCCCCCTCCAGGAAAGGCCCCGGCGTGATCACGTTCCACGAGGTGTCCTTCACCTACCCGGACGCCGAGCGGCCCACCCTGCGCGACGTCGACCTGGACATCGGCGAGGGCGAACTCTGCCTCGTCACCGGCCGCACCGGCACCGGCAAGTCGACGCTGCTGGGCGCCGTCAACGGCCTGGTGCCCCGGTTCACCGGAGGCACCCTGCGCGGCACGGTCACCGTCGCCGGGCAGCGCACCGACGCCGCGGCGCCCCAGGAGTTCGCGCATCTCGTCGGCGTCGTCGGCCAGGACCCGCTCGCCGGCTTCGTCACGGACACCGTCGAGGAGGAGCTCGCCTACGGCATGGAACAGTTGGCCATCGACCCGGGCACCATGCGCAAGCGGGTCGAGGAGACCCTCGACCTGCTGGGCATCGCCGAGCTGCGGCACCGGCCGCTGCGCACGCTCTCGGGCGGCCAGCAGCAGCGGGTGGCGATCGGCTCGGTGCTCACCACCCACCCCGCCGTGCTCGTCCTCGACGAGCCCACCTCGGCGCTCGACCCCACCGCGGCCGAGGAGGTGCTGGCCGCCGTGCTGCGCCTCGTGCACGACCTCGGCACCACCGTGCTGATCGCCGAACACCGCATGGAGCGCGTGCTGCAGTACGCCGACCGGCTGCTGCACCTCGCCGGCGACGGCGCCGTGCGCGACGGCGAGCCGGCCGAGCTGATGGCCGACTCCGACGTCGCGCCGCCCGTGGTCCAGTTGGGCCGCGTCGCCGGCTGGCGGCCGCTGCCGCTCTCCGTGCGGGACGCCCGCCGGCACGCGCCCGCGCTGCGCCGCCGCCTCGAAGGCCACCTGCCGCCCGCCCCGGAACCGGCCGGCGGCGAGCGCGAACCCGCCCTGGACGCCCACCGGATCACCGTCACCTACGGCTCCGCGGTCGCCGTCCGCGAGGTCGACCTGACGCTGTGGCCGGGCGAGGTCGCCGCGCTGATGGGGCGCAACGGCTCGGGCAAGTCGTCGCTGCTGTGGGCCCTCCAGGGCTCGGGACCGCGCCGCTCCGGCAGCGTCACGGTCGCGGGCACCGACCCCGGCCAGGCCGGCGCGCGGCGTGCCAGGGAACTCGTCGGCCTCGTGCCGCAGAGCGCCGCCGACCTGCTGTACCTGCAGACCGTGGCCGCCGAGTGCGCCCAGGCCGACCGCGAGTCGGCCGCCACCTCGGGCACCTGCCGCGCGCTGCTCGACCGTCTCGCGCCCGGCATACCGGACGACCGCCACCCCCGTGACCTCTCCGAGGGGCAGCGACTCGCCCTCGTGCTCGCCGTCCAACTCACCGCCGCGCCGCGGGTGATGCTCCTCGACGAGCCGACCAGGGGCCTGGACTACCACGCCAAGCGGCACTTCGGCCGGGTGGTGCGCGAACTCGCCGACGAGGGCCATGCGGTGCTGATCGCCACCCACGACGTGGAGTTCGTGGCGGCCACCGCGGACCGGGTCGCCGTCCTCGGCGAGGGCGAACTGGTCGCCGACGGCCCCACCGCCGACGTCGTCTGTGCCTCGCCCGCCTTCGCCCCGCAGGTCGCCAAGATCCTGCGCCCGCTGCCCTGGCTCACCCCCGAGCAGGTCGCCCACGCGCTCACCCTCCAGGAGGCGGCCGGATGACCGACCAGCAGCCGTCGACCACCCGCCGCGCCACCGCGCTGCGCGTCGGCCCCCGGGCCGCCGCCGTGCTGGCACTGGCCAGCCTGATCGGGCTCGCCATGTTCTGCTGGCCGCTGCTCTCCCCGCCCGAGCCGCAGGCCATGGCGCACGCCGGGCACGCGCCGCTGCTGTTCGTGCTGCTGCTGCCGGTGGTGCTCGCCGTGGTGCTCGCCGAGTTCTCCGAGGGCGGCATCGACCCCAAGACCCTCGCCCTGCTCGGCGTGCTGGCCGCCGTCAACGCCGCGCTGCGCCCGCTGGGCGCCGGCACCGCCGGGATCGAGACGGTGTTCTTCGTGCTCATCCTCGCCGGCCGGGTCTTCGGCCCGGGCTTCGGCTTCGCCCTGGGCGCCGTCTCGCTCTTCGCCTCCGCGCTGCTGACCGCCGGCGTCGGCCCCTGGCTGCCGTTCCAGATGATGGCCGCCGGCTGGGTGGGACTCGGCGCCGGGCTGCTGCCGCGCCGCCCCACCGGCCGGGCCGAGATCGCGCTGCTCGCCGGCTACGGGATGCTGGCCGCCTACGCGTTCGGGCTGCTGATGAACCTCTGGTTCTGGCCCTACGCCACCGGCCCCGACACCCAGCTGTCCGTCGACCCCGAGGCCGGCGTCCCGGAGAACCTGCACACCTTCGTCCTCTACACCCTGGCGACCTCCGCCTTCGGCTGGGACACCGGCCGTGCCCTGACCAACGCCGTCGCCGTCGTGGTCCTCGGGCCCGCCGTGCTCACCACGCTGCGCCGGGCGGCCCGGCGCGCCGCGTTCGACGCCCCCGTCACCTTCACCCCCGCATCCGCATCCGCGCCGCACCGCGCACACCACGAAGGAGCACTCAGCCGATGAGTCCGACGAGCCCGACGAGCAGGAGACCGGCGGCCAGACTCGCGCTGGCCGGAGCACTCATGGCCGGCGCCATGACGCTGCCGGCGGCGAACGCGGCCGCCGACGCCCTGCCCGAGCTGCGCGACCCGGCGGCCGCCGCCGCGACCTGGGCCGCCGGCCGGCTCACCGAGGGCACCCACGCGGGCGGCGACCACGGCCTGACCGCCGACATCGTGCTCGGGCTCGCCGCCTCCGGCACCGCGGGCGACACCGCGGACCGGGCCACCGACTGGCTGGCGGAGAACGCCGCCGACTACATCACCCGGGGCGGCGGCGAGGGCACCGTCTTCGCCGGCGGCGCCGCCAAGCTCGCCCTGGTCGCGGCCGTCGAACACCGCGACCCGCGCGACTTCGGCGGCCAGGACCTGACCGCGACCCTGCTCGGCCGCCTCCAGGACACCGGCCGCTTCACCGACGCGGGAACGACCGGCGACATGTCCAACCAGTTCTCCCAGTCCCTGGCCGTGCTCGCCCTGGAGCGTACCGGCGACGTGCCGGACTCCGCCGTGGACTTCCTCGCCTCCACCCGCTGCGCCGACGGCGGCTATCCGCTCTCGCTGCGCCGCAACCCCGACCGCTGCACCTCCGACACCGACAGCACCGGCATGGCCGTGCAGGCGCTGCTCGCGGTGGGCAGCACCGCGGACGCGGAGCCCGCGCTCGACTGGCTGGAGGGCCGGCAGCGCGAGGACGGCGGCTTCGGCTACGACGCCGCGAGCGCCCCCAACGCCAACTCCACGGCCCTGGCCGTCCAGGCCCTGGCCGCCGGCGGCCGGGAGGACGCGGCCAGGCGCGGCGAGACCTGGCTGCGTTCGGTGCAGGTCGGCTGCGCCGGCGCGGCGGCCGACCGGGGCGCCGTCGGCTACACGGAGCCCGTCGCCAACGGGCTGGCGCTGCGCGCCACGGCCCAGGCGATACCAGCGCTGGCCGGCCAGGCGCTCGGCGAGATCGACGGCGCCTCCTCCGCGCCCGACACCGAGCCCATCGACTGCACCCCGGACGACGGCTCCGCCGGCGCCACCACCGGCCAGCCGGGCGCGGGCGGCGCGGCGAACGGCGCCGACGCGGACGGCGCCGCGAACGGCAACACCAGCGACGGCGCCACGGCGAACGGCGCGGACGCCGGCGCCACCTCGGGCACGACGACCGCCAGCGCCACCACGGACGGAGCGGCGACAGACGGCACGACCGACGGCGGCACCACCGACGGAACCACCGCCACCGGCGGCGCCAGTGACGGCACCACGGGCGGCTCCACCAGCACGGGCACCACCACCTCCGGCGCCACCACCAGCACCACCACGACCGGCACCGGCCCCGACGGGAACCTCGCGGACACCGGCTCGTCCTCCGCCCGCCCCCTGATGGCCGCCGCCGCGCTGTTCCTGCTCGCCGGCTGCGCCGCCTACCTGATCGCGCGCCGCCGCCGCGGCAACACCTGAGCCGCCCGCGACAGTCGGGCCCGCACACCACCACCATCCGAGGAGCGACCACCCATGCCCACCACCAGAGCCAGACGTGTCCTCGCCGTCGCCGCCACCGCCGGCCTCGCCGCGCTCGCCGCCGCCCCGTCCGCCACGGCGGCCGCCGGCGCCCGGGCCGCGGCCGACCCGGTCACCGTCTCCGTCACCCTCACCGGGCCGGCCGGCGTCATCTTCGACGGCGAGGTCACCACCACCGGACACGTCGTCACCCCGCTCACCGGCGGGGCCAGGCTGTGCGACGGCACCAACCTCGGCGCCAACCCGGCCGCCGGCGCCACCCCGACGGCCGCCCTGGACGACGCCGCCGACGCGGGCGGCTTCGACTGGGACGGCGTCTGGTACGCCTCGTTCCAGGACTACCTGGTGACCTCCATCGACGGCTTCACGCAGGACGCCGACCACTTCTACGAGATCTCCGTCAACGGCGCCGCCACCCTGGTCGGCGGCTGCCAGCAGCTGCTCGACGAGGGCGACGAGGTCGCCTTCACCTGGACCGAGATCGGGTGACGACAGGCCCGGGGCCCGCCCCCGGTGCCGCCGGCCGAGCCCGGCGGCACCGGGGGAGCCGGGAGCGTGATACGCATGTCGGATGACCTCTGCTGACTCACCCGACTCCCCCAACTCACCAGCGGACGCCGAGCGTTACGCCGCCGCCCTGACGGCGCTCGGCTTTCCCGTGCAGGCCGGCCTCGCCGCGCCCGTCGACCTGGCCCGCCTGCTGCTCGAGGCGGCCGAGGTACGGGTGCGGAACGAGGAGACCGTCGACGGCCGGATCGCGCTGCCCCAACTCCCCGACCTCTCGGGCCCCGACGGCGGCCAGATCGTCCTGGAGCGGCTGATCATGTCCCACTACCGCGCCATCCGGCTCGCGCACGGCGTCACCCCGCTCGGCGCGGCGATGCGCGAGGCCATCGGCGAGGGTGGCGTTGGCGAGATCTGGCGCCTCGCCGCCGAGACCGCGCAGGCGCTCGAGTCCACCCTGGCCTTCCTGATCTCCGTCAGCGTCCCCGAGGCCGACACCCGGGCCGCGAGCGAGCAACTGCGGCTGGCCACGGACCGGTTGGCCGAGGCGGGGGAGACCGCCGCCCGCATCCGCGCCACCGCTCCCGAGCGGGACTGACGGGCGACCCCCGCGAGGATCACCGGATCTCGGCGGCGGCGGTCGCCGTCCCGGCGGCCGGCTGCCGCCGCCCGCACGCCACCAGTACCAGCAACACCCCGGCCACGTAGCACAGCAGCACCGGCCAGGGCAGTCGACCCGACGGCGCGAAGCCCGCGACCGCGATCCTGGCCAGCGCGTAGCAGGACGCGCCGAGACCCGCGACCAGCACCACCCAGGGGCCCGACCGCCACTCGGCGCGCGCCGCCCTGGCGGGCGGCCTGGGCAGCGCCCCCACCAGCACCACCAGCGGCACCAGCAGCACCCAGAGCAGCCCCACCCAGGCGAGGCGCAACAGCCACCAGTAGCCCGTGCCCGTCGGCACCTCGGGGAACAGGCCGAGCGGGTAGAGCACGGCCCCGGCCACCATCGCCGGCGCCATGTGCCACAGGTAGAGCCCCATCGCGGCCCGGTTGCCCGCCGCCACCCGCCGCCACCGGCGGGGCTCCCGCAGCCAGCGGTTGACCGGGCCCTCGGCCGCGACCAGCAGCCCGATGGCCGTGACGGCGTGCGCGTACAACGCGACGGTCGGCGGCGAGGCGTTGGCGATCCTGGCCCCCGGCACCCCGATCAGGCTCACCGGGAACGGGCCGAGGGTGATCAGCAGGACCCAGGTCACCGTGCCCCCCACCGCCATCAGCCACGGCCGGGCGCCGCGGAGCGCCCCGTCGTGCCAGGCGAAGCCCAGCAGGTACATGCCGCCCCACACCAGCAGGTAGTTGAGCCACCCCACCAGGGGCAACCGGGGGACGAGCACCAGCACGTTCACCACCGCCGCCAGCACGACGGTGGCCGTCACCAGCCACAGTCCGACGCGCCGGTACAGCGCGTACAGCGGCGGCGTCAGGGCGAGCAGCGCCAGGTAGAGCGGCAGGAACCACAGGTGCAGGGCCGTCGCCCAGCCCAACTCCGCGAGCACCCCCGCGTCCACCCCGACCAGGAGGCACACGCCCACGGTGACCGTGCCCGTCGCCACGTACACCGAGGTCGGGACCAGCAGCCCCCGGGCCCGCTCCGCCAGCCAGCCACCCCACGCGTCCCGCCGCCGGTGCGCGGACCAGGAGACCGCGTTGGCGTAGCCGCCGGCCAGGAAGATCACCGGCATCACCTGGAAGACGAGCGTCAACCAGTGTGCCCAGTGCACCAGGGCGAGGGCGTCGACGCCGTGCAGCCGGCCGCCCCGGTAACTGATGTCGGTGACCAGCCAGTGCCCCACGCACACGAAGCAGACCGCCGTGAACCGCAGCAGATCCACATACCGGTTCCGCGGCTCCTGGGTGGTTTGCGTCATTCGAGAAGGATTACCAGCAAGCGACTCCCGTCCCAAGGCGCAACGGCGGGACGCGGCGTCCCCGAACGGCCCAACGACCGATGACTTCCGGCGGCCGGGGGAGTCGGCACCACGGACGACACCACCAGCACGCCCCCGGGAGGGCCACCATGTCCGACGCCGTCTTCAGGAACACCGAGGCGTTCAGCGGATTCTCCGTGGACGACATCGACCGGGCCAGGGAGTTCTACGGCGACACCCTCGGCCTCGACGTCTCCACGGAGAACGGCATGCTGTTCCTGCACATCGCGGGCGGCCGGGACATCCTGGTCTACCCCAAGCCCAACCACACCCCCGCCTCCTGCACCCTGCTCAACTTCCCCGTCGACGACGTCGAGGCCGCCGTCGACCGGCTCGCCGAGCGCGGGGTCACCTTCGAGCGGTACGAGGGAGCCGACGCCCGGGGCGTCCACCGTGGCCAGGGCGGCCCGCCCATCGCCTGGTTCCGCGACCCGGCCGGCAACTTCCTCTCCGTGCTCGAGCAGCCTTCGAGGAGCTAGTCACTCAGCCGGGCGCGTCGAGAAGTGGGATCAACTCCCGCTCCTCGTAGTCGAGATGGGCCTCCAGCTCGGCCGTGAGGCGGTCGACCTCGGCCAGTGCGTGCCCGGGCTCCGACTCTTCGGCCATGACGAGCGCCCGCAACTCCTCGACCAGCGCCGCGATCCGCTCGTGCTCGCGGCGCAGCCTCGTCAGCGTCGGCGCCAGCTCCGGGCGGACCCGCTCGAAGTGCGGGAACAGGCCGCCGTCCTCGATCGCGTGGTGGTGGCCGAGGCCCTGGCAGAACGTCAGGCAGTTCACCCGCAGTTGGGCTGCGAGCCCGACCCCGCCGCCGGACTCGGCCATCTCCTTGCGGATCAGGGCGAGTTCCCGGCGGAACGCGTCGTGCACGGCCCGCAGCCCCGCGCCGGGCGAGGCGGCGGCGGGCGTTGGGCGGCCAGCCGGCGACAGCGCCACCACGGGGATCGTCCGGGTGGTCTTGTTCTGGTACGCGGCCCACCCCGGGTCGCCCTCCGCCGCGCGGGCGAAGAGGCGGTCGCGCTCCTCGCCCGCGAGCACGGTGGCCTCCGCCTCGTAGCTGAACACACCGTCCTCGACGGTGGCCCGGGGGTGGACCACCAGGTTGTGGTACCAGTCCGGATGGCGCGGCGCGCCGCCGGCCGAGGCGATCACCAGGATCCGCCCGCCCTCGTCCGGCAGGTAGGCGACCGGGGTGGTGTGCCGGGCGCCCGACCGGGCCCCGGTGGTGGTCAGCAGGATCAGCCGGGCACCCTCGAAGGGGCCGGAGACGCGACCTCCGTTGGCGCGGAACTCGTCGATGATCCGCTGGTTGAAGTCTGTGGGCATGCTCGCTCGGGTTCTCCGTGATTCCGTGAGGTGTGCGGTCGATGGGGATCGATGGGAGGGACGACGCGCACGTGCGCGCGGTCCCGACACGACACTCGACGGAGAACGGCGGGCCCCTGGCCCGGTCGGCGATCACGCCATGACCGGGATCAACCTCACTCGCTCATGGCACGTGGCCGACCCGGTAGTCACGGAGGCACCCTAATCTCGGGCCGCCCGATCGGACAATCTCATTTCTGGAACCTCGGTGCGCGCAGCTCGATGGCCGGGCACCGGTCCATCACCATCTCCAGGCCGGCCGCCCGGACGCGCTCGTACGCGGCCTCGTCGACGACGCCCAGCTGGAACCAGACGGCTCCGGCGCCGATCCGCACCGCCTCGTCGGCCACCGGGCCGGCCAGCTCACTGTTGACGAACACGTCCACCACGTCCACCGGGAACGGGATGTCGGAGAGCGTCGGGTACCCGCGCTCGCCGTGCACCGTCTCGGCCTTCGGGTGCACGGGCACGATCCGCTTCCCGAACCGCTGCAACACCTGGGCGACACCGAACGCGGGCCGCCGCGCGTTGGTGGAGAGCCCCACGACCGCCCACGTGTCCCCGAGCCCGGTGAGAATCCGATCCACCGTCGCCTCGTCGCCGTACATCCCGGCCTCCCTCATCCGCGTCCACCCGGCCAACGCCATCCTCCCGCAGACCATTCCCGCCCGCCGCATACGCTGGCCCGATGCGGGACGGGTATCTGACGGTGGCCGGCGAGGGCGAGCACGAGACCGAGGTGAACCGGTCGCGCTTCCTGTGCGCCCTGGCCCCGGTGGCCGACGAGGCGGCGGCGCAGGCGTTCGTCGCCCGCGTCAGGCAGCGGCACCCGACCGCCAGCCACCACTGCTTCGCCTACGTCATCGGTGCCGACGCCGCCGTCCAGCGGAGCGGCGACGACGGCGAGCCGGGCGGCACCGCAGGCCTGCCGATGTTGCAGATGTTGCTGCGCCGCGAGGTGCGGTTCACCGCCGCCGTGGTCACCCGCTGGTTCGGCGGGGTCAAGCTGGGCGCGGGCGGCCTGATCCGCGCCTACGGCGGCGCGGTCGGCGCCGCCCTCGACGCGGTCGGCACCGTGCCGCGCCGCCGGCTGCGGCTGGCCGCCGTCACCGTGGGACACGAGCGCGCGGGCCGCCTGGAGCACGAGCTGCGGGCCGCCGGCCACCCCGTGCGGGACGTTCGGTACGGCGTCGAGGTGACCGTCGAGCTCGGCCTGCCGGAGGCCGACGTCGAGACCTTCCGCGCCTGGCTGGCAGACGCCACCGCCGGCGCCGCCCGGCTCGACCTGGGCGGCGAGGTGTACGAGGCGGGCTGAGCCGGCGAAGAAGGCGCGTCGATTCCACACGGGCTTCACCGTGGAATCACGAATTCCACGCTCCCGTCGTGAGCTTCACATGAGCCGCGCCGTGCGCCTCCCCTGCCTGACGCCCCGTCAGTAGCGTGTGGCCCGGTCCTCCGCGGTCCGCGGAGGAAGCGCTCGCACGACTCTTCATGGAGGTGCAATGAGACGCGCAAGGATTCTCGCCGCGACCGCCACCGCGGTGCTGTTGGCCGGCACGGCCACCGCGGCCGCCCAGGGCGGCGGCTCGGCTCGGGGCGACGAAGTCAAGGACGTGCCCGCCGCCGAGGGCGTGGCCCCGCTGGCCGCCCACAACCAGTACATCGGTCTCCCGACGAACCTCGCCCCCGGCACCTCGGGGTCGGCCTGGGTGGCCTGTCCCTCCGGGGAGGTGCCCACCGGCGGCGGCGCGGGCACGAGCGCCTTCGACATCTACCTGCTGGACACCCGCCCGTCGGGCAGCTCCTGGGTGGTCTTCGGGAAGAACACCGGCACCACCACCCAGAGCCTCACCGCGTACGTCATCTGCACGGTGCCCTGACCCCCTCCAGGCCCGATGCCCTGAAGGGCCCGGCACGGCCGGCGCGGTCCCGCGCCGGCCGTGTGCGCCCCGCCTCGCCGGCTCAGCCGCGGGGGTCCCTGGGCTGCTCGATGCCGAGCGCGGCGAGTCGTTCGGCGAACGGTACGACGTTCGCCGGCTCGTCGTCGCGCCGGCCGTGGGCGATCGGTCGGGGCGGGGTCGGCCGGGCGTCGGGGGCGAGCAGCGCGGCCAGCTCGGCGGCCGCCCGGTCGACGCGTTCGGCGAGGCCGGCCGCGTAGTCGTCACCCTCCGCTCCCCAGTCCTGGGAGGCCGCGTACACCCCGGTGGGAACCACGACGGCCCGCAGGTAGGCGAAGAGCGGACGCAGGGCGTGTTCGAGCACCAGCGAGTGACGCGGCGTCCCGCCCGTGGCACCGAGCAGGACCGGCTTGCCCGCCAGCGACTCCGGCTCCAGGACGTCGAAGAAGGACTTGAACAGGCCGCTGAAGGAGGCGGAGAACACGGGCGTGACGACGATCAGCCCGTCCGCGTCGGTGACCGACTCGATCGCGGACGCCAGCCGAGGGCTGGGGAAGCCGCCGGTGAGGTGGTTGGCGATGTCCACGGCCAGTTCGCGCAGCTCGACGACGGTGACTTCCGCCCCCTCGGTCCTGGCGGCGGTGGCCGCCGCCAGGCGGTCGGCCAGCAGCCGGGTGGACGAGGGGACGCTCAGCCCCGACGCGACGACGGTGATCCTCATGCGGCGTCCGACCCCTCGCGCCGCGCGGCGGCGGCCAGCACCCGCGACTCGTGGGTGGGCGCGTCCGGCACCTCGGCCGGCCGGCCCTTGGCGAACTCCTCACGCAGCACCGGGACGACCTCCTCGCCCAGCATGTCGATCTGTTCCAGCACGGTCTTCAGCGGCAGCCCCGCGTGGTCGACCAGGAACAGCTGGCGCTGGTAGTCGCCGGCGTACTCGCGGAAGGTGAGGGTCTTCTCGATGACCTGCTCGGGCGTCCCGACGGTGAGCGGGGTCTGCGCGGTGAACTCCTCGAGCGAGGGCCCGTGCCCGTACACCGGGGCGTTGTCGAAGTACGGGCGGAACTCGCGCACCGCGTCCTGGGAGTTACGGCGCATGAACACCTGGCCGCCGAGGCCGACGATGGCCTGCTCCGGGGTGCCGTGGCCGTAGGCCGCGTAGCGGGTGCGGTACAGCTCGACCATGCGCTGGGTGTGTTCCCTGGGCCAGAAGATGTGGTTGGCGAAGAAGCCGTCGCCGTAGTACGCGGCCTGTTCGGCGATCTCGGGGCTGCGGATGGAGCCGTGCCAGACGAACGGCGGGGTGTCGTCCATGGGGCGGGGGGTGGAGGTGAAGCCCTGCAGCGGGGTGCGGAAGCGGCCCTCCCAGTCGACGACGTCCTCGCGCCACAGCTTGTAAAGCAGGGCGTAGTTCTCGATGGCGAGGTTGATGCCCTCGCGGATGTCCTGACCGAACCAGGGGTAGACCGGGCCGGTGTTGCCGCGGCCCAGCATGAGGTCGACGCGTCCGTCGGCCAGGTGCTGGAGCATGGCGAAGTCCTCGGCGATCTTCACCGGGTCGTTGGTGGTGATCAGCGTCGTCGCGGTGGAGAGGATCAGCCGTTCGGTGCGGGCGGCGATCCAGCCCAGCATCGTGGTGGGGGAGGAGGGCACGAACGGCGGGTTGTGGTGCTCGCCGGTCGCGAAGACGTCGAGGCCGACCTCCTCGGCCCGCTGGGCCATGGCGACCATCGCCCTGATCCGCTCCCGCTCGGTGGGGGCGCGGCCCGTCGTGGGATCGGGCGTGACGTCGCCCACCGTGAAGATCCCGAACTGCGTCCCGGTCATCGATACCACTCTCCAGATGGTTGAACTTTGAATCACCCGCGACAACGGTCTGCGGCCTCCCACTATTCCCCGCCCGGCGCCCCCGCGCAGCGGGCAACCTTCGACTGCGCGGCGGCGACCAGCTGATGTCAGGTCCTCGCCAGAACGGATCCCCCCATGAACCCCACCCCGCACCGCCACCGACGCCGGGCGGCCGCCCTCGCCACCCTGGCCCTCGCCGCCGGCGCCCTGCTGGCCACCGGCCCCACGGCCCGGGCCGCCGACGTCGGCTTCGCCGCCGACCTGGTGGTGGCCAAGGACGGCAGCGGCACCCACACCACTGTCCAGGCCGCCGTCAACGCCGTCCCCGCCGGCAACCCCAGCGCCGTCACCATCACCGTGCGGCCCGGCACCTACCGCGAGACCGTGCAGATCCCCAGCAACAAGCCGCACATCCGACTGGTCGGCAGCGGCAGCTCGCCCTCCCAGGTGACCATCGTCTACAACAACTCGGCCGGCACCACCAGGCCCGACGGCAGTACCTACGGCACCAGCGGCAGCGCCACCTTCATGGCCGACGCCGACGACTTCCAGGCCCGCAACCTCACCTTCGCCAACGACTTCGACGAGGTCGCGCACGCCAACCAGTCGGGACACCAGGCCGTCGCGCTGCGCACCCGCGCCGACCGGATCCGCCTGGAGAACGTCGTCGTCAACGGCGACCAGGACACGCTGCTGCTCGACACCGCGGGCCGCGACACCCGTGGCCGCGTCCACATCACCGGATCCACCATCCGCGGCAACGTCGACTTCATCTTCGGCCGCGCCACCGCCGTCATCACCAACTCGACGATCGAGGTCACCCGCCGCCCCGACGGCAGCTCAGGCGGCTACGTGATGGCCCCCTCCACCGCCCCCCAGTTCAACGGCTTCCTCGTCACCAACTCCACCATCACCGGCGGCGTCACCGACCGCACCTACTACCTCGGCCGCCCCTGGCACGCCGGCGGCGACGCCTCCCTCGACCCGCAGGGCATCGTCCGCAACACCCAGCTCAGCGCCGCGGTCCGCACCACCCCGTGGACCGACATGAGCGGCTTCTCCTGGCGCGACGACCGCTTCGCGGAACACCGCAACACCGGGCCCGGATCCGGCTCCGCCAGCGCCGACCGCCCTCAGTTGACGGACGCTCAGGCCACCGCGTACACCCCGGCGGTCTGGCTCGGCGACTGGACCCCGTAGCCGTCGCGTAGCCCCCCGCCCCGGGCCCGCTGTCGGACCCCGGTGGCAGACTGACCGGGTGATCACCGGGCGGCGGGCCCGGTGCCGAGGCAGGGGAGCGAAGCGGATGGCGGGGACCGGGGGAGGGGCCGCGACGGGCCGGCGGGGGGCGCCGCGGTGAGGCTGCTGCACACCTCCGACTGGCACCTGGGCCGGGGCCTGCACCGGGCCGGCCTCGCCGACGCCCAGCACGCCTTCATCGACCACCTGGTGGCGACCGTCCGCACCCGCCGGGTCGACGCCGTGCTGGTCGCCGGGGACGTCTACGACCGGGCCGTCCCCCCGCTCTCCGCCGTCCGGCTGTTCGACGACGCCCTGCACCGGCTCGCCGCCCTCGGCGTGCCGACCGTGATGATCTCCGGCAACCACGACTCGTCCCAGCGGCTCGGCGTGGCCGCCGGACTGATCGGCCGCGCCGGCATCCACCTGCGCACCGACCCGGCCGGCTGCGGCACCCCGGTCGTCCTGGCCGACGAGCACGGCGACGTCGCCTGCTACGGCCTGCCCTACCTCGAACCGGCCCTGGTGCGCGAGGAGTTCGGCGCACCCACCGGTGGTCACGCCGCCGTGCTCGGCGCCGCCATGGACCGCGTCAGGGCCGACCTCGCCACCCGACCGCCCGGCACCAGGTCCGTCGTCCTCGCCCACGCCTTCGTCACCGGCGGCACCGGCTGCGACAGCGAGCGCGACATCAGCGTCGGCGGCACCGCCGCCGTGCCCGCCGCGCTCTTCTCCGGCGTCGACTACGTCGCCCTCGGCCACCTGCACGGCTGTCAGACCATCACCGACCGCCTGCGCTACTCGGGTTCACCGCTGGCCTACTCCTTCTCCGAGGCACACCACCGCAAGTCCATGTGGCTGATCGACCTCGGCCCGCGCGGCGAGCTCGCCGCCGAGCGCGTCGACTGCCCCGTGCCGCGCCCGCTCGCCCGGCTCCGGGGCCGCCTCGAAGAACTGCTCGCCGACCCCGCCCACGCCCCCCACGAGACCGCCTGGGTCGAGGCCACCCTCACCGACCCCGCACGCCCCGACGAGCCCATGGCCCGTCTCGCCGAGCGTTTCCCGCACATCCTCAGCCTCGTCTTCGAACCCGAACGCGAGCCCGGCGCGCCCGGCACCTCCTACGCCGGGCGGCTCCGCGGCCGCAGCGACCAGCAGATCGCCGAGGACTTCGTCGCCCACGTCCGCGGCGGTGCCCCGCCCGACCCCCACGAGCGGGCCGCGCTCGCCGCCGCCCTCGAGGCCGCCAGGTCACGGGAGGGCTGACCATGCGCCTGCACCGCCTCACCCTCACCGCGTTCGGCCCCTTCGGCACCGCCCAGCACGTCGACTTCGACCGGCTCTCCGCCGCCGGCCTCTTCCTCTTCCACGGCGCCACCGGCGCCGGCAAGAGCTCCATCCTGGACGCCGTGTGCTTCGCGCTGTACGGCTCCGTCCCCGGCGCCAGGCAGCAGGCCACGCTCGCGTTGCGCAGCGACCACGCCGCCCCGGGCACCGCCACCGAGGTGGTGCTCGACCTCACCGTCGGCGGCCGCCGCCTGGAGATCACCCGGGCCCCCGAGCAGGACCGCCCCAAGCGGCGCGGCACCGGCACCACCCGGGAGCGGGCCCGCGCCCTGCTGCGCGAGCACGACCCGGCGACCGGAGCGTGGCGCGCCCTCAGCCGCTCCCACCAGGAGATCGGCGAGGAGCTTGCCGGGCTGCTCGGCGGCATGAGCCGAGAGCAGTTCTGCCAGGTCGTGCTGCTGCCCCAGGGGGAGTTCGCCCGATTCCTGCGCGCCGGCGCAGAGGAGCGAGCCAAGCTGCTCGGCCGCCTCTTCGGCACCCGCAGGTTCGCCGCCGCCGAGGCCCACCTCGCCGAGCAGCGCTCGGCCGCCGCCGAGCGCGTCCGGGCCGCGGACGAGCGGCTGCTCGCCCTCACCAACCGTGTCCTCCAGGCCGCCGGGCCCGACGCCGCCGAGCTCGGCCCTGCCCCCGACCCCCAGGACGCGCCGGTCGGCACCGACCCGGCCCAGCCGCTCCTCGGCTGGGCCGCCCAGGCCCGCTGCACCGCCAGGGAGCGGCACACGATCGCCGTCCTCGCGCTGGAGCACGCCGAAGCCGCCCACGCCGCGGCGGAGCGCCGGCACACCGAGACCGCCGAGCGCGCCCGCCTTCAGCGGGAGCACGCCCGAGCCAGGGAGCGCGCCGCCGCGCTGGCCGCGGGCGAGCTGGCGCACGCGGCCGACGTCGCCCGCCTCGACCGGGCCCAGGCCGCCGAGTCCGTCGCCCCCGCCCTCGGGCTGCGCGCGGCCGCCGACGCCGAGCACCGCGCCGCCGCCCTGGCCGAGCGCGAGGCCAGGGCGGCGCTGCCGCCCGACCTCGCGGACTCCCCGGCCGCCGTGCTCGCCGACCGCGAGCGCGCCGCCCGGGAGGCGCTCGGGGCCCTGGCCGCCGCGCGGGCCGCCGAGGCCCGCGCCGGTGCCATCGACGCCGAGCTCGCCGCGCTGGCCGAGGAGGCCGCCGCGGACGAGGCGTCGCTGGCCGACGCCGAGCGCCGGCTCGCCCCCTGGCCGGCCGAGGCCGAGCGGCTCCGCCACGACCTGGAGCGGGTCCTGGGCGCCACCGCCACCGCCGACGCCGTCGCCCAGCGGCTCACCCTGGCCCGCGACCGGCTCGCCGCCGCCCACCGCCGCGACCGGCTGTCCGTCGAGCTGACCGCCGCGGGCGAGGCGCTGCTGGCCGCCAGGGAGACGGCCGCCGACGCCTACGCCCACTGGCTCGACCTCAAGGAGCGCCGACTGCGCGACATCGCGGCCGAGCTCGCCGCCGCGCTGCACCCCGGCCGGCCCTGCCCCGTCTGCGGCGCCGAGGAGCACCCGGGCCCGGCGCGCCCCACCTCCGACCACGTCGACCGGGCCGCCGAGGAGGCCGCCCGCACCGCCCACCAGGCCGCCGAGCGGCACCGCGCCCGGGCGGAACAGGAGCTCGCCGCGCTCCGCGCGGACCACGCCGCCGCGACCGCCGAGGCCGGCGACGAGCCGGCCGAGGCACTGGCCGGCACCGTGCGGGCCCTGGAGGCCGAGCTCGCCGCCGCACGCGCTGAAGCGGCCGGCGAGGCCGCCGCCCGGCAGGCCGTCGCCGCCGCCGAGGCCGCACACGCCCGCCTGCTCGACCAGCGCGGCGCGGCCGAGCGCCGGGGCGCCGCCCGCGCCGCCCGGCAGGCGGCGCTCACGGCCGAGCTCACCACCCTGCGCGCCGAGGTCGACCGCGCCAGGG